>CALVER010000095.1 GCA_944326625.1 Candidatus Gastranaerophilales bacterium
ACATCCGGCATAAAAATTTGATAACTCGGGAGTTCCCTGAATTCTTTGTAACGATAATATCGAAATCCCGCAATACCTAAACACAAAATAACAAACCACACTAAAAATTCAAGCCATGCATATAATCTTATGTTTTCTTTAAACTTCATATCTTTATTATACATGGAAAATACAGGTTTTACCCCTTGCCAAAAAATTTTTTGTATTATAATATTATAATATAAAATATGAGGAAATTTAAATGGAACAAATAATTAAAGTAGCATGGGACTTAAATGACAATACTGAAAACAGATATCAGCTCGTTTATGAAATAGCTGAACTCGCAAAAAAATTGGTTGATGAAAATCAAGCAAAAAAAGCCCGCGAAGATTTCGGCTTTGAAGAAAATTATGAAACAGGTTACAAAAAAGAAAATCCTGTTGAACATGCTATTATGGTTAAAGCGTCCGAAGCTGACGACAACCGTTTGGTCGGCTAATAAGTTTTAAAAAGCACAAAATGGCAAAACCAATTTGTGCTTTTTTGTGTAGATTTAGGGGTATAAAAAATGGAAAAAACCATCAATTTTATTAAGGAAAAAACAAACAATTTTGAACCTGAAATCGGAATTATTTTAGGTTCCGGACTCGGGGAATTCGCGGATGAATATTGCGAATATGCAATTCCCTATTCTGAAATCCCGAATTTTATCAAATCCAATGTTCAAGGTCACAAAGGCAGACTGGTTTTTGCTGAAATTGAAGGCAAAAAAATTGTTATGATGCAGGGCAGAAACCACTTTTACGAAGGACATTCCATGTCCGAAATTACATACCCCGTTAAAGTGATGAAAAAACTTGGCGTAAAAACTCTTATACTCACAAATGCTGCAGGAGCTGTTAACGAAAGCTTCCGTCCTGCGGATTTGATGATTATAACCGACCATATTAATTTTATGGGCGCAAATCCCCTTGTCGGGCCTAATGATGACACTCTGGGCGAACGTTTTCCTGATATGAGCGAAATTTACAAAAAAGATTTGATTAAATTAGCTGAAAAATGCGCAGAAAAATTATGCTTGGACATCCAAAAAGGGGTATACTTTGCATCCTCCGGCCCGAGCTATGAAACTCCTGCAGAAATAAATATGGCACGAATTTTGGGGGCTGATGCCGTTGGCATGTCAACGGTTCCCGAGGCAATTGTCGCAAATTATTGCGGTTTAAAAGTCCTCGGCATAAGCTGCATTTCTAACGCCGCAAGCGGAATTTCAGGTGCCCAATTATCCCATACTGAAGTAATTGAAACAACCGATAAAGCCAAAAAACGCTTCAAATCTCTCATTTTGGAAATATTAAAAAGCGTCTAGTCAACATTTGCGGAAAGACAATTCTTTTCATAATGAAGATGCTCGATCATTGAATTGACACGGCTCATCATATCCCTGAACATAGGGATTGGCAAACTTTGTTTACCGTCAGACAAAGCATTTTCCGGATCATGGTGAACCTCTATCATAATTCCGTCAGCGCCGACAATTAAACCGGCTTTTGTCATAGGTTCAATCAAATATCTCTGACCTGTTCCATGGCTCGGATCCGCAATTACCGGCAAATGCGAATATTTTTTGATAACAGGAATTGACGCTATATCCATAACGTTTCTCGTAAATGTACTGTCAAAACTTCTAATTCCGCGCTCACAAAGAATAACCCGTTCATTGCCGTTGTACATAATATGCTCCGCCGCAAGCAAAAATTCCCTTATCGTACTTGCAAGACCGCGCTTTAAAATTACCGGCTTATTGCATTTACCGACAGATTTTAAAAGTTTGAAATTCTGCATGTTACGCGCGCCGATTTGGACAACATCAACATAATCACAAATCATGTCTAAATCCGCAGAATCCATAACTTCAGTCACAGTCAGCAATCCTGTTTCTTCACTTGCTCTTTTTAAATACTTCAAAGCTTTTTCTTCATATCCTTGAAAATCATAAGGAGAAGTTCTGGGTTTGAATGCACCGCCTCTTAAAAATTCGCAGCCCATCTCTTTTGCAGCAAAAGCAACCTTTTGCAGACCTTCATATTCGCTTTCGACTGAACACGGACCGACAATCATAACAGGCTTGTTAGCCCCGCCGATTTTCACACCGTTTTCGAATTCTATAACCGTATCTTCGGGCTTTCTGTCGCGGGATGCAAGCCTAAAAGGTTCGCGGATTATTTTAACCTCTTTTACCCCTTCAAGAGCACTTATTCTGCCGGGCGTGATAGATGTTTTATCACCGAATGCATCAATAACAGTATGAATTTCGCCCTGATTTACAATAACCCTGAATTCATGTTCGGTTAAAACGTCAACTACTCTTTTTATATTCTCTTTTGAAGCCGACGGCTCCATTACTATAATCATAAATTTTCTCCTTATAATCTAATTATAGCATAAGAAAAAAGCGGCTCATTTCTGAACCGCTTTTTTTAGAATAATTATCCTAACCTAGCAAGCAACGGCTTGTTTAGCTTCAACAACTGCCTGAGCCGCAGCAAGTCTTGCTTGAGGAATTCTGAACGGTGAGCAAGAAACATAGTCAAGACCGATTCTGTGAGCAAATTTAACAGAATCCGGATCTCCGCCGTGTTCACCGCAGATACCGCCGACAAGGCTCGGGTTAGTCTTTTTGCCGCGTTCCATAGACATTTCAATCAATTGACCTACGCCTTTTTGATCTAATGTGTCAAACGGGTTAGCCGGCAAGATTTTTTGTTCAACGTAACGGTTGAGGAATTTACCTTCAGCATCGTCACGTGAATAGCCGAATGTCATCTGTGTTAAGTCATTGGTACCGAATGAGAAGAATTCAGCGTATTCTGCAATTTCGTCAGAAGTCAATGCAGCACGCGGGATTTCAATCATAGTACCGAATTTGTATTCAACTTCAACACCTTTTTCAGCCATAACGTCTTTTGCAACACGAACTAAAACGTCTTTTGCAACTTTAAGTTCGTTTACATGGCCGATTAACGGAACCATTACCCAAGGTTTAACGTTTACGCCTTCTTTTTTCAAATCGCAGCATGCTTCAAAGATTGCTCTTACTTGCATTTCATTGATTTCAGGGTAAGTCAAACCTAAACGGCATCCGCGAAGACCCATCATTGGGTTAGCTTCTGAAAGGCTTTCAACAACGTGAAGCATTTCTTCTTTTTCGCTTGAATCTTTGCCCAAAGCTTTCAATGTTGCAACTTCCGCAATCAAAGATTCTTTATCAGGCAAGAATTCATGAAGCGGCGGGTCAAGAAGTCTTACAGTTAAAGGTTTATCACCCAATGCTTTGAACATTGCATAGAAGTCTGAATACTGCATAGGCAATAAGTGATCAAGAGCTTCTTTTCTTGCTTCAGGAGTACCTGCGATAATCATTTTTTGTACCCAGGGGAGTCTGTCAGGATCCATGAACATATGTTCCGTTCTGCAAAGACCTACACCTTCAGCACCGAATTTCAAAGCATTTTCGATGTCTTTCGGAGTATCAGCGTTAGCTTCAACTTTCATTTGTTTGATTTCGTTAACCCAAGAGAAGAATTTGTTCCAGTTATCGTCAATTCTTGCTTCTACGAGTTTAACGGCACCTTCCATAACAAGACCTTTACCACCGTCAAGAGAGATAATATCGTCTTTGTGGTAAACAGTACCGTCGCTGCCTGTTAATGTTTCATTTGAAAGATCGATTTTCAAATCTTCGCAACCTGAAACGCAAGGTTTGCCCATACCTTTAGCAACAACAGCTGCGTGAGAAGTTGCGCCGCCTCTGAGGGTCAAAACGCCTTGTGAAACTGCCATACCGTGAATATCATCAGGGCATGTTTCAACACGAACAAGGATAACTTTTTCGCCTGCTGCGCCGCGTTCAGCTGCTTCTTCGGTGTCAAATACAATTTTACCTACAGCAGCACCCGGAGATGCGTTTACACCTGTACAAATCTTGTGAGCTTCTTCCATTGCTTTTGAATCGAAGCAAGGCAAAAGAATTTGGTTAACAGTATACGGATCAACAAGCTGGATTGCTCTTTCTTTAGTAATAATACCTTCTTCATACATATCAACGGCAATTTTTACAGCTGCTGCAGCAGTTCTTTTACCGTTACGTGTTTGAAGGATCCAGAGTTTTCCGCGTTCAATTGTGAATTCCATATCCTGAACATCTTTGTAACCGAGTTCAAGTTTTTTAGCAATATCAACATATTGTCTGTACAAGTCAGGCATTTCATGTTCAAGTTCAGCGATAGGTTTCGGAGTTCTGATACCTGCTACAACGTCTTCACCTTGAGCATTTGTCAAATATTCACCGTAGAATTTGTTTTCACCGGTTGCAGGGTTACGTGTGAATGAAACACCTGTTGCGCAATCGTCGCCCATATTACCGAATACCATTGTTTGAACGTTAACTGCAGTACCGTAATTGTGGTCGATTTTGTTCATGTTTCTGTAAGCAACCGCACGCGGAATATTCCATGATCTGAATACGGCTTCAATTGCTTCTTCCAATTGAACGTAAGGATCTTGCGGGAATTCTTTGCCCGTAACTTCTTTAATAACTCTTTTGTAAACAGGAATTAAAGACTTCCAGCCTTCTGCTGAAATTTCAGTATCTTCTTTAACACCTTCACGTTCTTTAAGTTTTTCAACTTCTGATTCAAAATATTTTTGTCTGTCCATTTCCCATGCAACGGAACCGAACATAGTCAAGAAACGACGATAGCTGTCGTAGCAGAATCTCGGATTGTTAGTCAATCTGATCATAGCTTCAACGGTTTCGTCATTCAAACCTAAGTTCAAAATTGTTTCCATCATACCGGGCATGGAAAGTCTTGCGCCGGATCTTACGGAAACCAGCAACGGATTTTGATTGTCGCCGAATTTCTTACCTGCTTGTTCTTCAACTTCTTTCAGGTAATACTTAACTTCGTCCATTAACCCTTCAGGCATTTTGTTCCCGTGGTTAATATAATCCATACAAGTTTCTGTTGTAATGGTTAACCCCGGAGGAACAGGCAGGCCTAAATTGGTCATTTCAGCAAGGTTAGCACCTTTGCCGCCGAGAAGATTACGCATGCCTGCATTACCCTCTCTGAAAAGCCATACTCTTTTTTCTGTCATAATTTTTCTCCTATTATTAAAAGTAAATTAAACGACTATACAGGTATAATAGCACAAAAAAATATTTTCTGTTAATAATTTTAAATTATTTTTGATAAAAAAAGCGGTTTTTGTATCAAACCGCTTTTAATTTAATTATTCAGCCTCGTCACAGGAATGCGCGCCGTCCCACGAAAGTTTATCATGGCAGTGCAGGTAATCTAAATTCTTATTATAAATTACCCACGCTGTACAGCCTTGACCGGAGGTATTTTCAGTATTTTCAGGATTACAAAATGTTTCAAGCGTAAATGCACTGTCTTTCATACCACGAGGGACAACACCTTTTGAATTGACCTCAAAATAAAATCTGTTTTTACCAAGTATAGCATCTTTACCCTGAGGCAATATAACATATAATGCTCCTTTGTTCTTTTCAAACCACCCCAATGATACAAAAGTACCGTCTTGTAAAAAGAATTTTCCCTCGGCAGGATTATCACCCGTTCCGGTAAATGGCTGATTCGCCTCAGAATGCAATGTTCCGTCTAAACCATACGAAGCCCCGGGATAGCATACTTTCCCAACTTCACATTGCTTTGAAATTTTCAAGTATTTCTTGAATCGTTCCGCAAAAAGCTTTTGCGCACTATGATCATATATTTTGTTCCCTTCTTCATCTACTTCGCCAGTATTGGTAGGCGTCATTCCCCATGTGTTTATTGTACCGTATTCCGCCTGCATCATCTGGTAGGCGCTTGCAAGCGTTGAATATACTTTTGTTAATTGCGACACCGTCTGTTTTTCCTGATACTTTGTAATTAATGTCGGAATTGTCATCGCTGCAACAACTCCGATGATTGCAAGGGTTATCAAGACCTCAGCCAGAGTAAACGCGACACGACGAATGTTGTCTGACATGTCTACGTGCGTAGCACCGGTTTTCTTTTTAAAGTCGTTAAGACGATAAGACGTT
>CALVER010000096.1 GCA_944326625.1 Candidatus Gastranaerophilales bacterium
ACAGATATTTATCCTGTAATTTTCCACGGTCAAACAGTAGAACCTGCAACAGATGCAGCAAGAGCAGTATTATTCGGTAAGTAATTTATTGAATAAAATATTTGGAAAAAGGGCGCGAAAGCGCCCTTTTTTCGTACACTTTTTTCTATAAGAATATATCTCCATTAACTGTTTATCCGTATGCTATAATATAATTAAATGAATGAGAGATTAAAAGAAAGCTTAAAATTATTACCTTCATTACCCGGTTGTTATATCTATTACAACAAGGATAATGAAATAATTTACGTAGGCAAAGCCAAAATTCTTAAACGCCGTGTGAAAAGTTATTTTAACAAAAAACACGACAGTGTTAAAGTTCAAGTGCTTGTGTCTCAGATTGACCACCTTGAATATATAATCACAAACACAGAAGTTGAAGCTTTGATTTTGGAAAGCCATTTAATCAAAAAACACAAGCCCCGCTATAATATTCTTTTAAAAGATGACAAAAAATATCCGTATTTTCTTGTGACGGATGAAGATTTTCCGAGGATTTCAATTGTCCGCAAAAAAAATCTTAACCCTGAAAAAGGCCGCTATTACGGCCCTTATACAGACATACGCGCAATGCATTCAACGCTTGACTTTTTGAAAAAAATTTTCCCGTTAAAGCAATGCCGTACCCCGAAATTCAAAGACCGTCCGTGTCTTTACTATCAAATAGGACGCTGCCTTGCGCCATGCCAGAATAAAGTTACAAGCGAAGAATACAAAGCCGTTGTACATCAGGCAGAATTATTTTTATCCGGAAAACAGTCAGAATTGATGAAACAATTAATGGAACAAATCCAAAAATATTCCGACAGCCTGCAATTTGAAAAAGCCGCGCGTCTCCGCGACAGTTACCTCGACTTGAAAAAAACACTTGAAAAGCAAAAAGTTGTATATGAAAATACCCGCCTTAACGAAGATGTAATTTCTCTTGCGGCAGATGACGGAATTTTTGCAATTGTAATTTTAATGGTTCGTGAAGGCAGACTAATTGATAAAAAAGACTTTGTCTATGATGTGGAAGAAGAAGACCGCACGGAATTTTTTGCAACATTTTTTAAAGAATATTACAGCACCCTGACTCTCGGGTATCCTGACAAAATTGTTTCAAACGAATTGGAAGCCGTGGGTGAAAAAGCACTTTATGAAGAATGGCTTGAGATTTTGGCGCAAAAGAAAGTTAAAATAAGTTACGGTAAATCCGCTCAAGGAAAAGAACTGCAAATGCTTGCGGATAAAAATGCAAATGTCGTTCTCCAAAACGCTAAAATAACAAAAATGGCAAAAATTCGGGATGATTTTAACGAAATCGGTTCATATCTTGCTGAAAAATTACATCTCAAAAACTTTCCGCATCGTATGGAATGCTACGATATTTCGCATATTCAGGGAACAAATACCGTGGCCTCAATGGTAACCTTTATAAACGGAGTTAAGAAAAAATCCGAATACAGAAAATTTAAGGTCAATTCAACCGAAGGCAAGCCGGATGATTTTCTTTCAATGAAAGAGGTTCTAACCCGCCGGCTTACTCATCTTGGCGAAGAAAAATGGGAAAAACCCGATTTGATTATAATTGACGGCGGCAAAGGACAATTATCAAGCGTCATGGAGATTATCAAGGAGCTGGGTGTAACCGGAATTGATGTTGTCAGTCTTGCAAAACGTAATGAGGAAGTATTTTTACCAGGGAAATCAAAACCCGTAATTCTGCCGCGTAATTCCAGCGCATTATTCCTATTCCAGAGAATAAGGGATGAAGCGCACAGGTTCGCTATAACATACCATAGACAGCTCCGTGCAAAAACAATGAAAAATCAGTAATTATTCCGCCCCTTGAGCTTTACCGATCTGTCTTTCGGCACGTCTGTATGCTTCTATAAGCTCCTGCTTATTGGAACCTCTGTCTATCCAGCGGTAAACATATTTTTCATCCGGCCCTAATCCTCCTGACAATTTTTCTCCTGTCAGCAAATTGAATGTAGCTTCCGACATACCGATCGTGATTATAAACTGAGGAACTTTGGTTATTCTCGGGTCTGCAACCACAATTTTTAAATTGTTATACCGGTATTGTTTCATGCCGGTTATATTGTGTGCATCCATATTCTCTGTTATAAATTCTTTTAATGAAGCGGATAATTCGTTTAATGTTCTTGCCATATCTTAATCCTAATTATTATTGGAGCGGGAATTCTGCCGTCGCTGTTAACAAATTTTCCGATAGTGTAATTACGGGCATTATAAAAATTTCACTCGGAATTCTGCCGGTAAAATTTACAATATTTATGGTTTCAAAGCTTTCATTTATCATATTAAAATCCGAGTGCCTCTGAAATATCCCAGCGTTTTACAGTCAGCTTAAGCTCTACACGTCTGCTTTTATCAAAGTCTTCAGTGCCGTCGCTTTTCAAAATTGGTTCGGTAAAACTTTTGCCCTCTACAATAAGTCGGTTTCTTAATTGTTCACTGTATGCTTTATTGTAATTTGTTCTAAACATATATTCGGCAACGGAATTTGCACGCTTAAGGCTTAATTCCATATTTTTAGCGAATTGTTCATCTTTTGTTTTTAATCCGGCAAAAGATTGTGAGTCAGTGTGGCCTTGGATAACAATATTATTAATTCCTTCTACCAACTCGGGTTTTGAAAATATTGTATCAACATAAATCGGGATAAGTTTATCAAGGTATTGTTTTCCTCTCGGGGAAAGATTCCAGCTGTTAACCTCAAATAATTCCAGATCGGAAATTTTTATATCACCGGTCATTTCGTCAATTTCGGCCTTTATATTTTCTTTTTCAAGTTTTTCGGTCAATTCCTGAGAAGCTTTAATCTGTTCTTGCTTTTGCTGGACGGTATCCTGAGTAAAACCTGTCATGGCAAGAATAAACAATGTCATGAAGATAATTGCCAAACCTAACATAAGGTCGGCCATTGTCGTCCAGAATATATTATCTGCCCCCTCGGGCGCTTTACCTTTTTTTGCTAAAATTGCCATTTATTACCCTTTAAAATAATTCGTCAACAGAATCGGAACCGCCGCTTGCTTTGGCGTTTTCCTTAAGCTGTTTGTTCATTTGGTTTATACCGAAAATTAAGTTTTCCAAATAAGGTACCAAATTGCTTGCAATACCGGCATTTAAAGCTGTTTTGAAATGATTAGGCATTGCAACAATCAAATTTGATACTGAATTGTTTTGAATTTTTGTTTCTCTTAAAAGTTCAAACAAGAATTTTTCAGAAGAAATATTATCAAACAAATGCGCAATAAGATCCTGCACTTTTGCGAGCGGTTTTGCGCACATTTGACCGTACATAAGTTTTTCAATTATCAAAAATATCAGTGAAGAACCTACCGCGATAACTGATACCAACGCTGCGACCTGCATGCTGCTCATCAAGCCCGCAACTGATGCAATTGTTCTTTCCTGAGTTGAAAAGTCGATTTTACCGAACGCGATTGCGATGTTTAAGAATGTAAATAACGGACCGAAACCTGTAAGGATTGTCGGTATTGTTCCTAATAATTTAGCGTTATATTTTGATGTTACAAGAGATTCCTCATTAAAAAAGTACAGAGGATCCACTGTTGTTTGAATGTTTTGAACCGTAGATGAAACCTCCTGATATGTTAAATCGTCATCTTCGCCTTTTAATGCAACGGATTCAGAAAATATCAAAGTGTTTTTAAATTCCAACCATGCCGCTGAAACATAAGGGTTTACGCTCATCCATTCGTCTATCTCTTTAAATCTGAAATTTAAGTCATTTTTATTAAAATTAACTAAAAAGTTAAGAAAAAATATCAAATGTTTATGAACAAATAGATATTTTTTTACGCAAAAAATGATAGATGTTAAGAACGTAAATATAACTATTAAAATCGGAATATCCGTAAAAATATGCATTAAGTTCATAAAAACTTCTCCTTTAGCAGGATTATAACACACAACATGTAATGTGGCAAATCATAACAAAATTAGCAAATACTACTATAATAATTTATACCTTTCGGCGATTATTTCCTGAATAAATCCATTTACAATTCAAATATAACAGGAGATGTATTATGCTTATGGAAAACAGTTGCGGCAAATACAACCGACTGGAGATGAAAAATGTTGATAAAAATATCATCGGTTGGCTTGAAGATATTATCGAAGAAAACAACAGCCGCATTGAAAGAAAAGAATGGAAAAGTAAATATAACAGTTATGTTGTGTATGATTACGAACCATTTTGCACGGACGGGTTTGAAATTAACCTTGTCATAACGTCATACGATGCAGCTTATTTAAATTTTATAAAATATCTTTATGATGAAAAAATAAACACCATTGAGTATTTGAATAACTGCATAAACGTTTAGAGGGGTTTTTTAACCCCTCTAAATTATTCTTCTGAAAGTTTAGAAAAACATTCTTTACAATAAACTTCTCTGCCTTCAATTGGTCTAAAAGGAACCTGAGTTTGAGCGCCGCATTTTGAGCAGACAGCGTCATACATTTTTCGGTTTCTTCTGTTATTTTGTCTCCGTTTTTTTCTGCATTCAGGACATCTTTTTGGTTTGTTTACAAGACCTTTTTCCGCATAAAATTCCTGTTCGCCTGATGTAAAGATAAATTCTACTCCGCAATCTTCACAAACTAATTTTTCATCTTCGTACATGGTTTTTCTCCTGATTTGGTAATACTAAAAAGAAACCTTAATTCCTTTTATTCTTGTGATTATACACTATTTTTTAAAATTATGCAAGGGGGGACAGCTAAAACATTCTCCACGTACCGTAAGCCGGCACTTTCGTACTGACGAGTTTTAGGAATTTATTTACGTGTTTGTATCTAACATTTGTTATTACGAGGAGAATTCTGCAACAAAAGTAGGATTTTTTGTAAAAGTATTGACAAAAAATGCAAAATAAATATAATAAAATCATGATTAAAAAAGATATGGAAAAGATTAATAAAAATAACGAAATGGTTGAAACCCTTGCCATGACTAGTGTAGTTGCAGGGGGGGGGGTACCATTCTTTAAGCTATAAAAGGCTTTTCCGTATAATAGAAAATTTGTCTGATATCATACCCTCATTGCGGCCTGTTATCGCTATGAACAAACGAAATATGACGGGTCAAACTTGTCATGATGATACAATATTGATTTCACCTTTCAATAATTGTAACAACTCGGGCTGTAATGGGGCTATGATATCAGCGTGTGGTTGCGCGTGAACAACCAAAAGAGATAGTTGTATAAAAAAAAGAAAGGTAAAAGATTATGACAAAAAGATTCGGTTTTACTTTGGCAGAAGTATTAATCACATTAGGTATCATCGGGGTAGTAGCAGCGATGACAATTCCGACATTGATATCGAACACAAACGGAGCCCAATTTAAGACAGCTTACAAAAAAGCATTGTCAACATTGAATCAGGCAGTATTGATGAATATTGCTATGGAAGACACTGATTTTTCATCATTAGTTAAAGATAATCCTTTAGGAGAAGCAGCTAATGGAGCAACAGAAATGTCAATGTCATGGATTTTAAAGGAAAGAATGCAATCTGCAACAAATATTACAGATAGTTATTTCAAAGTAGAAGGAGAAAATTCAACACCTTCTTACCC
Source organism: Candidatus Gastranaerophilales bacterium (assembly GCA_944326625.1). Classification (GTDB taxonomy): domain Bacteria; phylum Cyanobacteriota; class Vampirovibrionia; order Gastranaerophilales; family Gastranaerophilaceae; genus SIG32. Next base: position 5,663 of record CALVER010000096.1, read on the forward strand.
AAAAATTACTTACTATGCAGAACATACTTGTACTGCAAACGATGCGAATTGTAAAACTGGTGAGAGCACATTTGCTCAGGAAGGCACAAAAGTAACTATCGATCAAGAAGTAACAGTAGATGGAAATTGGGCTGTATATTCATTTGCTGACGGTACAGCATTTGCTTACAATGGTAATGCAGAAAATTGCGGGGGACGTAGTCTAACTTGTGTAGGATTTATTGATGTTAATGGCGCAACACCGCCGAATACTCAGACTGTTTGTGATGACGGAACTGAGAATGGTGGTACTGATACAAAAGCTTGTACTGTAGATAATGCAAATGTACATGATATTTATCCGGTGTTCTTCTATGATCAAACAGTAGAACCTGCAACAGATGCAGCAAGAGCAGTATTATTCGGTAAGTAATTAATAAAAGTATTTG
>CALVER010000097.1 GCA_944326625.1 Candidatus Gastranaerophilales bacterium
GTGAAATCTATCCCGTCAAGTTCTGCGTAGGCAGTATATTCATTGTCAGGCGGAAATTTTTCAGGCATTTTGGTACAGGGCTCTATTATAAATCTGTAGCCTGATATTTCATAAATCCCTGTATTTTTTATTTGAATCTCGGATATGTTTTTTGCGGTTTTTGTTATGACTGAAATATTTTTATTGTTTACAAAAAGCCATTTGTTTTTTGTTAATGAGCAGGTTCTGCCTGATTTTGAATTTCTGTTCGCAATTATAAATTGTGTTATTTCGTCGATTTTTTTTCTGTCATAATCAAGATTAAGCCGGCGGACGAATTTGTGAACTGCGGTTGTTTGAAGAAATTCATCAAGCTTTGAAAATTCATCAGGGGTGTATTTTTCAAGTTTTTTCACTTTTTTTTCTATAATTTTATTCGCAAATTGTGCGGATTTTGCAATTTTATTCAAATTTTTTTCAATATCAGGTGAAAATTCTTTTAATTTCGGAAAAATTTCGCAGCGGATTTTATTTCTCTGATAATTCGTGTCAAAGTTTGAACTGTCAATATTCGGGGTAAGGTGATTTTCTTTACAGTAGGCTTCAATTTCGGCTCTATAAACTTCAAGAAGCGGTCTATAGTATATTCCGCGTTTTTCCTGAATTCCCTCTAATCCTGTCAGCCCCGTTCCTTTCAGCATTCTGTAATAAACAGTTTCAGCATTATCATTTGCGTTGTGGGCAGTCAGAATTGTTTTTGAGTTGAATTTTTTGGCACATCTTTCAAAAAATTCATAACGTGCCTCCCGTGCGGCTGTTTCAGTATGCGGAATATCGGGGGGCAGCTTCTCGCTGTAAAAATTTATGCCGGACGCAAATTTTTTGCAATTTTCTTCTTCACTGTCGCTTTCTTTCCCACGCCAATTGTGGTTGAGATGGATTGCATACAAATTCAGCCTGTATTCAGGTGCAAGTTTTTGCATAATATCCAAAAGACACATAGAGTCATAGCCGCCTGAAAAAGCAACCAAAATATTACTTTCAGGCATAAGCAAATCATATTTTTCTAAAAATGATTTGACCGTGTCAATTAACATTTATGTTTTTTAATTCCTTCTTTAATTTCGACGGCGTCAACTCCGAGCTGCTCAAGTGCTTTCATTGCTAAAGATGTCGGTTCCGTTGTTATTGCAAGAAGCATATGTTCGGATTCAATACGTTCTTTGTTGTCTTTTTTGGCAAATTCCCACGCTTTTTCGAGCACTCTTTTTGCACGTTTGGTGAATACGATTTCTTTGTCAAAATATTCATTTCCAAAGCCGATGAGTTTTTCGACAACATCCCGTGCATCTTTTATGTTTATTTCCAATTCGGTAAGCACTGTGGCGCCTATACCTGTTGCTTCACCGATTATACCGAGCAGAAACATCTCTGTTCCGACAACTGATCTGCCGAGCCGGCGGGCTTCCTGTTTGGCAAGCCTTAAAATAGTCAGAGTTTCCGGCATTTGTTTTTCAATAGGTTTTATAATGCTGTGTGCAAGATCGTCGTCATTTATATGTAATTCTTTTAAAATGTCATAGGCAACGCCTTTTTTGGTTTTTAAAAGCCCTAGAACAATGTGTTCCGGCAAAACTACGGACGAGCCGAGTTCTTTAGCTGTTTGAAGCGCCATGCTCATTGTTCTGAAAGCGTTTGGCGTGAAAATTATCTGGCGTCCCTCGTATTCTGATTTTCGGGACTGGATATTTGCAAGTTTTTCTTCAAAGTTTTCGGCTGTTATCCCGTATGCAGCAAATATTTTGGTTAAATCGGAATTTTTATCTTCAAGAATTGACGAAATAATCTGCTCCGTCCCTAAAATTTCATAATTAGAGGCGGAAAGTTTTGCAACCGCGCGCTCAAACACTTCCCCCGATTCTTTGCTGTCAAAAATTGAATCGGTTTCTTTTGAAAGATTTATTTCAGGCTCTTTTGTATCATCAATTTCCGGATGATAAAGCCGTTTTGTCTTTCGTTGAACAAGTTTTTCCAGTAAGTCTTTTGATTTTTGAAGATCAAACCCGAGTCTTTCAAGGGTTTTGCAATTGTTTGAATTTTTATCCGTAATTACCGCAAGAAATAAGTGTTCGTATAAAACGGTAGCATTCCCGGAGCGTGCCGCCAAATCAAGAGTCCTTCTCAAAATAACTTTCATTGAATCGCTGAAAGCAAGTGCCGGCAAGTTCAAATCAGTCGTTTCAAGTTTGGCTTCTTTTAAAAGTTCTGTTTCCAAATCTTTGAAATCTATATTGTATGATTTGAAAATCTTTAGAGAAATCCCTCTTGCCTCTTTTACAAGCGCAAGAAGAAGATGCTCCGGCATAACACATGTCGAATGCTCATCTTTTGCGGTGTTTTGTGCTTCTGTTACTACATTGATTGCTTTTTCGGTAAATTTTTCAAACAAATTATTCTTCCTCGTCCATACTTTCTATGTATTCAGCTACTTTGTCAAATTCAGCGTCGTCATCTATACTTTCAAAAATATAGTCGTCGCCTTCCTGTGAAAGTCTCATCAATACAACTTCTTCTTCCTCTTTAGTTTCGGAATCAGCCGGAATTAAAAGTGCGTATTCCTGTCCTTCCACTTCTACTATATCATATAATTCAAAATTAATGACATTTCCGTTTTCATCCGTTGTTTCGATTAACTGTTTTTCTTCCATAATTAATTTTCCTTTCTTCTTGCAAGATATTGTTCCAGTATAATACAAGCGCTCTCAATATCAACCAGACCTTTATCTTTTCTGAAATTTATTTTTTTATTGCGTAAATTTTCTTCTGCTGTGTCAGACGTAAGTCTTTCATCTTCAAATATTATTTCATAACCCTCAATTTTTCGGGCGAATTCGCGGCAGTCTTTTGCTTGTGAACCTTCCGAATTGTCCATATTCAAGGGTAAACCGATTACTATTTTTTTTACATTGTTTTCTCCGGCTATTTTACGGATTGCTTCAAGCGCTTTATCTTCAGGCATCCTTTCAATATATGAATGACCCGATGCCAGCATGAGTAAATAGTCGCTCAGCGCGATTCCTATACGTTTTGTGCCTATATCAAGCGCCATTATTTTGTACATACCCATAAATCCTCAATGTTTTCGATGATTTTATCCAGTTCATCAAGCGTATATCTGCCGTTATTCAGTTCAGTATTAAATTTTAGGCTTACGTAATATTCGTAAATGCTTTTTTTAAGAATGTATTTGAAAAATTCCCGCTTGAAATTTTCGTCAAAATGCAGGCTGTATAATAATTGTGCCTCATCAAACTTATTTTCGCAAAGCTTCAAATACGCTGAGGACAAAAGTCTTTGCGACCAGATGAAATTTTCTTCTTCGTAAAATACTTTGTCAACGTTATCTTCAACCAACAGGTTAAAATCTTCCGGCACATTCCGGGTCAAATCCTGAAATTCATTGCTGTAGTCCGCATCTAAAAACCATCTGTCAATAAATTCCATGCCGGTAATTTTTTCAAAATCTTCCTGCGTCAGCGGAATAAGTGTTAATTTTTCCGCAAGAATTTCTTTATATGATCTGTTGTCCCCGTCAATATCATTTAAAAGGTTTTTCCAGCAAACGTATTCGTACGGCAAAAGCCAGTTGTTTGAACTTTTTTGAGAGATTTTTTCCGCATTTAAAAGTATTGTCTTTAGATTTTCGGGAGTAATGGCGACTTCTTTTTCGTCTTTATAAAATCTTTCGATTATTTTATCGCATTCAAATTTTGAAATTTCGTTGAAGCCGAAGCAGTCCCTGATTCCGTGGTAATCATCAATTACAATCGCAACAAATCTTATTTTGCCCTCTTTTGTTTCCCTCGTAAAAATCAGCGCTTGATTTCCATGCCCGTCAGGGTAGGTCGTGCAGAATTTATAGGGCTTGGATTCAGAAAGGATTTTTTTGTAAAATTCGTGTGTGTTATCTTCTCTTATACCTGCAATTTTAAGTGTCGAAAGACTTTTTTTGATAAGGGGTTTTAATTGGTCGGAGGCTGTTTCAATTGCGTTATTCAACGCATGAAACGCAAGTTGTGATTTAGATTCCCCGAGAAGTTTGAGCGCCTCAAGCCCCGCGTCGCTGTCAGGCTGTGACAAAAATACAGGGATGAGCATATTACTCAGGGCGTCTTCCGTATAGTCAGAAGCAAGCGAATTTATCAGTGTAATTTTGTCATTATTGCTTAATGAGGTTAGAAAATCCAGAAAATCAATTTGCACTTCAGGATTTACAATGGCGTTATCAAGAAGTTTTTTCGTATCGGCATCTAAAATTTCCGCGTTTAAAAGTTCATCACCCGTATCAAGCTCCCAATTTGTGTCGAGTCCGCGCAAAAAATTTACAGTAACTATTTTTACGTTATTAGGTACGACAGGATTTTTGAGTAATTCCCATAATTTTTTGCTCAATTCTTCTTTATCCGCATATCTTTCAAGTAAAAAGCAGATAATTGTTCCGTCATCGTTTTTTAAGTTGTAAAGCTCTTTGAAAAGAATTTTGGAGATAGTTTTTTTATCATTCTGTGCATCAAGAAGTTTTATGCAGTCAATGTAGTTTGAAATATCGTTGACATCTTTAAATTTTGAAATAAGGTTGATTATTTCAGCTTTTATCTCAAACGGATTAAGTTGTTTTACAGTGTCATTAGGCATTATTTTCTGGCTTTCCCCCAAAAAGCGTCCAAAATCTGTTGCGCTTCCGCAGACGGCATTCTGTCGTTAAGTATAAGATATTGAACAGCTATCATCGCGCATTCGGAACAGATATTTACACCCGGTCCCTGTACCATTTTTAATACCTGTGTGTTCGGTCTGCCGCAAAAACTGCAATAGACAAGTCCGTTATCTTCGTTTTCGTTATGTTTTTCGTTATGTTCTTTTTTTGCCCCTAATTTAACGACTTTTGCCATGCACATATTCTCCTTTTGTTTTAATTGTAACTTAAATTAATAAAATTTGCCATATTTTTATTTTTCCCTTATAATTACTTTACAGATATTTTGTAAAGAGGGGATTAGATGAAAAAGGCTTTATTACTGGCAAGTATATTATTTGTATCCGTAATGTCAACTGCCTGTATTAACAATTTTGCGTTACAGGAATTAAATTCAAAGGCTAAAATTTATATGGAAGAGGGCGATTATAACGCAGCAATAGAGCGTCTTAAATCAAGTATTGATCTTGATGATACGATTTTTGAAACGCATTATAATCTTGCTGTAGCCTATACTCAGGCTGAGGATTATGCAAACGCTATTGAATCTTATAAGGAAGCAATTGAGCTTGATCCGGACATGCCGGATTCTTACTATTCACTAGCAGTTGCCGAGGAAAATCTTACGGTTGATTTGAAAAACGGTGCTGTAAGGCTGAACGATGACGGCGATATCTATACTCCTGAAATTGAAGATACAGAAGAAGAAGTTTATGTGCCTGATGAGAAAGTTCTTGAAAAGATTAATTCTTTGAGGGAAGATGCCTTGAAAAATTATCGGACTTACCTCGAAAAAGCTCCGCAATCTGCTGATGCTGAAGAAGTTAAGCAGAAAATTGAAGCTTTAAAGGCGGCTCCTGAATCTGTTGCGGTTGAAGATTAATGATTATTCAGTCCCCCGGCGAAATTGCATTCAGTATTTTTAATTTCCCTGTGTATTGGTATGGGATTATACTTGCATTCGCGGTTTTTATCGGCGTTGTATGTGCTGAAATTCTTGCACGCAGATTTTCGGATATCCCGGAAAATTTCTTTATAGATAATTCCCCGCTTGTGATTATTTTGGGAATTATAGGTGCAAGAATTTATTACTGCGCGGTGAATTTTTCGTATTATATTCAGCATCCCCTTGAAATTTTTGATATACGGCAGGGCGGGCTTTCTATTCATGGAATGATTATTATAGGAATTGTTACCGTTTATTTTCTTGCTAAAAAATATCGGATTTGCGTTTTAAAGCTTTTGGATGTGCTGGCATGTTCTGTTATTCTGGCACAATCTGCCGGCAGATGGGGAAATTTCTTTAATTCCGAAGCCTTTGGCTACCC
>CALVER010000098.1 GCA_944326625.1 Candidatus Gastranaerophilales bacterium
TCACTGTCTGAATCTGAGTCACTGTCTGAATCTGAGTCACTGTCAGAATCTGAATCCGAATCACTGTCTGAATCCGTATCTAACGGCAATTCGTCTTCATAGTAGTAATTTCTTTCATCTTCGTCATGGTCAATTTCAAGAACATCTTCCGGTCTTACAGGTCTTGTACCGATTGTAACTTCGTTATCATCAGTTCCCTGAACCGGATTTGTTCTGTCATCGTCTTCCACGCCAAACTGAATGTATTCTTCGCCTCTTATTGTAACTTTATTTTCGTCATCATTTATAAAATGTTTTCCGTCAATATAAATATCATCGGCAACAATTGTAATTTCTTCTGTATTCGGATTATTATCACCCTGAACTCTGCCGTTGATAACTGTTACGACACTTTGAGCTCTATCCTGGTCAACTCTTGTATCAGGATTGATATCCAGAGCTTTTAAAACCACATTTTCGGGTGCAACATCTTTGTTAGAACCGTAATAATCCTGAGGAGTATTCGGAACTGAGCCAAGGTTGTCAATAGTTAATGTTTTACCTTCGGTTACCAGATGAATTGTTTTAGCTGCGGTAATTTCATCAATATGAACATTACCTGTAAATTGAATATCAATACTTCCCTGTTTTGAAATAATCGTACAGATTTTAGTATTGTTGCCAAGCGTTTGGACGTTAATATTGCCGGCTTTAGCAAGCATATCAACACCGTAATTATTAGGATCGGTTTGTTCAATTACCAATCTGTTATTGCCTTCGCCAATGCCGCCGCTTGCAATTAAAGAAACGCCTTTACCGGAAACATTAGGTGTTGATTGGCTTCCGTTGGCGTTTACAATTGAATACGGAGTCTGACCTTTGACTGATGAATCAGCCAAAAGAACAACTCTGCCGTCGGTAGACTTAATCTGACCGACTCTCATATCAGCGTCAAGGCTTGCAAGGTTAATATCAGATGTTGCCTGAGCGTCAATTTTGCCGGAAACTCTTGTGTTAATTGATTGCGTCAAATCTCTTGCGTTAGTACCGACGCCTACACATTCCCCGCCTTCGCATGCCAGTCCGACTTCAGCATTTCCTATAGAACCGCCCTGAACGTTGATATTCAGGTTTCCGCCGTTATTAGTGACCAAATGTGTTTTATTGGTACCGTTATTTATAAGGTTACCGTTTTCAAGATTAATATTTAAATCACCATAAGATGTAATATAATCATCATTTGTACTATCGCCGATTTTTATATCGGAATTTGTATTATTAATGTTAACGCCGCGGCCTGAAACCGTTCCCTGAATGTTAGTGCCGCCTGAGCCTGTATTTGTAATATTTACAAGGCCGTTGCCGGAAACATTACCGGCACTTGCAATTTTGATACCGTTAACACCGGAGTTTTCAACAGTAACATCGCCGGAGCCGAAGTTTTTAACATTACCGGCAATTTCAACACCTGAATTGCTGCCGCCGTATGCTTTAATAACAATACTGCCGCCTTCATTTGCAAGTTTTGTACCTGATGTAATATTATTAGTATTTACAAGCTGATTAAATAAAGTATTTGCCTGCTGTTCGGAGGTTAATTTAGTTAAATTATTAACACCGCTCATAATGCCGGCATTAGGGCCGACAGCAACTGATGCCGCTTTAATATCAACTGCGCCCTGCGTAAATACTTTGCCGTTAATTGTAACCGTACCGGTACCCTGACTTTTTTCTGCATTTGCAAGGGTAGCCATATTCGGTGCGTTTTTCACTCTGTTAAAATCTTCCTGAGTAGGAGTCAAAACTGATAATGAACCTACGTTCAACACGCCGCTTGCACCGACGACCATGCCGTTCGGTGAAACAAATACGGCTTTACCGTTATAAAAAGCATTGTCTCGCATTGAATTGACAATACCGTTAATATTAATTCTATCCTGGACAAGGTTGACAAATGTTTCAATATTTCTGTTACCGTATTTAAAAATCAAATTAGCGATATCGCCTTCGCTCAAATTAAATTTTTCATACTTTCTAAAACCGGTAGTACCGTTGATACTTCCGGGATTAATATCATATTGGCCGTTTGCACCGGGCTGTACCCAGCCTTGAGCCCCGCCGCCGATTTCCGTAGCCATGGCAGGTATTACCATTGACTGCTGCATCAGGAAAAACGTTGTCAGCAAAGACGCAATTACTCTTCTTTGTCTTTTCATCGTGTCAAGTTTCATATCAGCTTGTCCTTTCAAATTTTTTGGCTATTCATACACTTCATTTTACCAAGAGTATGACTTAAAGTAACGTATTTATTACGTTTCTTTAAGTTGAATTCGCACATCATGTCACATTAATATACTTCATATATACATTAACGGCAAAACGAAAAAAATATTGCGCATTTGTTACGAAATATTAACAGAATTTAACTTAATTTATAAAATTTTGAAAGCAGCTTTGCAAAACCCCAGTAAAAACAATAAAATACAACGAGCAGAACGCTCATTTCAACTATTGCATTATTAATATTGAAGGTATTGAACGCATAATAAAGTGCGCCTGCGGGAATTGCTGCCAAAATCATTTTAAGGATTGTGCCGGCAGGCAATTTCAGTCTCAAATTCGGCAGAACAATTGTTATTGTCAAAAGGAAATACAAGAAATTTGCCGCCAGAGTTGCAATACCAACCCCTGCAAGACCATGCCCGGGAATTAACCAGATATTCAACCCCACGCCGACAATTCCGGAAATTAATTTAATAATAAATTCAATATAAGTTTTATTTGCAAGATGGTATTGCAAAGTTGTGTAATCAGTCAACGCAAGAAAGAAAGTTCCGAAAGCGAAATACGGAATAAGCTTAAACGCTGCCTGGAACTGATCGTTTGCAAAAATATCCACATATTGAACAGCGTACAATGACATCAAAGTTATTATGGGCAGAGATATCAAAAGATAATATCCGCAAAAACGTGAGATAATCGGCCTTACGTCGATTTTTTCCTCATACATGTTAATAATTCTGGGGATTGCGGCAACCGTAATTATTGCAAAGATAGTCAGCAATAACGGTAAAGTTAACCCGTAGCCCACGCCCACAATTCCGGCTTCCGAAAATCCTTTTATGCTGTTCATGATAAATTTATTGCTCTGGTTAATTATCCATGCGCTCAAAGATGTCGCAGCTATCGGAATTCCATACTTAAAAATCGGAATTAAGAATGTCCATTCTATTTTTTGGAGCTTAAACCATTTTACAATATTACTTTGATAAATTAATAACAAATCAATTAAAGAGATGGAAACGCCCATGCCTAAAAGCATGCCCATAGCACCGAGGTGGAAAAACTTCACAAAAAATACCGAAAGTCCGATTGTCAAAAACTGGTTCAAAATAGTTGAAAACGTAAATGACATGGACTTCAGCTGCGCTCTGATAAGCTGGAACAACAAAGCTCGTATTGCAACGGGAATAATTAATAACAAAATTGCGAAGAAATATTTAACCGGAATATGGAAAAACGAATAAAAATTTTCCCTGAATATATAAGATACCAGAAACATCAACGCAATATTAAAAGTCAACATAAAAACCAGCGTCGTAAGATATTTCGGCATGTCCTGCATAAGCTGGTGGTGTCTGAAAAATCTTAAGCCTGAAAGCCCCACCCAATCGGAAAACAAAATACATAAGAAAGACAAAAGCGCAATTGATATTGAATAAAGCCCGTACTGTTCCGGCGGCAAAATACTTGTATAAACCGGTACAATCAAGGCGTTACCTATCATACCCACGATTTTTGACGGGGCATATTTCGCCATATCCTGAAAAATCCCGCGGGTCTGCTCTTCTTCTACTTCCTTATTTTCTACATATTCCATAAATAATTCCTAAAATTTCCAAACTCCAAAATAATTATACAACAAATTTTCCAAAAAGGTCATACTCATCAGCTTTTTCGATTTTAACATTTTCAATATCACCCGGAACAACGGGTCTGTCGGTTTTAACATAAACAAGACCGTCAATTTCCGGTGCGTCATGTTCGGAGCGCAGAATCACAACGCCTTCATCCGTAAAGCTTTCCACAATACAGGGGATTGTTTTCCCTATGTAAGATTGATTAATTTCATAGGAAATTTCCTGCTGAAGCGCCATCAATTTTTTATAACGTTCATGCTTAATTTTTGCAGGCACCTGATCGCTCATTTCATAAGACGCTGTATTTTTTTCTCGTGAATATTCAAAAACTCCCATCTTATCAAACCGCATTTTCTTAACGAATTCATACAAATGTTCAAACTGCTCGTCCGTTTCTCCCGGATACCCTACGATAAATGCCGTCCTTATTGCAACTCCCGGAATTCTTTCTCTTATTTTATTAATCAATTCTTCGTAATCAAAAGCAGGTCTGCGCATATTTTCGAGAATTATTTTATCCGAATGCTGAAGCGGAAGATCAATATATTTAACCACTTTATCGCATTTTGCAATAGTATCAATCAATTCATCAGTCATCTGGGAGGGATACGCATACATAATCCTTATCCACGAAAGATTTTCGATTTTGTTAAGCTCTTTCAACAACTCGGGCAGCATTTGTTTTTTATACAAATCAAGCCCGTAGCTTGTTGTATCCTGTGCAATTAAAACAATTTCCGCAACACCTTTTGCAACAAGTGATTTAACTTCTTCAACAATATTTTCAATCGGACGGGAATGATAAATCCCTCTGAGATTCGGGATAATACAATAACCGCAGTGATAATTGCAGCCGTCGGCAATTTTTACATAAGAACTTGCGCCCATGGTAATTTGCTGGCGCTCGACGTTTTCCGGATAAACGTACTCGGGCTTTTCGGAAACACACGAAATATATTCCTCATTAGCCTCATCCGCAACCTTATCAACGATTCCGGCAATTTCTCTGATATTTGAAGTTCCGACCATAGCGCAGATTTCCGGAATTGCATCTTTCAATTCCTCGTTGTATTTTTGTGGCAGGCAGCCTGTTACAATAACTTTTTTTCCTTTTTCAACCATCTGCAAAATCGACTGCACGGACTCTTTTTCCGCATCGTGAATAAATGAACACGTGTTTATAATAACTATCTGTGCCTCATTTTCGTCCAAAGTAATATCATGCCCTTTTGACGCCAAAAGCCCGAGCATAAGTTCACTGTCTACCAAATTTTTTGCACAACCGTGATTTATCAGCGCTATTTTCATTACTTAACCTCTTTGAAAAGTTTAACACAAACAACCGATAAATCACAATTGCACAATAATATATATATTATAACTTGTACGGATAATCTTCTTTGAATTCAAAATTATCATACAGCAATAATAAAACCGAACAATACTTACCGTTTTCAGCACATTTATTAAGCGCTTTTTCTCTTGTGTCAAGCTTTTCATGCTTTATGGAATCATACTGAGTATAAGAACTGAAGGCACTATTCGGAGTCAACGGATGGTAATGCTCCGGCGAAACAGAAGTACAAAGCAGAAAAATAAATTTGTCTTGTCCGTACACATTTGGACTTTTATTGCCGTTCAAATCATAATCCAGATCCATACATTGTCCATTATGAAATTCAAAAACAGAACCATCTGACAATTTAATGTTTAACTTATATGCTTCTTCCTCATTTTCGGCTATATCAGCCTTAATATATTTCGCAATATATTTATTATAAAATCTTAAAGCGCGATCTTTCTGCTCGCCAACAATAGGTTCTTCATTTTCATCAACGGCCATTTCTTCTTTATTCCAATATATAGCAGAACCATTTTCAATCTCGGACAACTTCACCGCCTGACTCATCAAACTATAAAATTTCTTAAGTTTTGTAGAGTACTCTTTTTTCTTATAATTACTAATCAATGTCGGAATTGTCATTGCCGCCACAATGCCGATTATGGCAAGGGTTATTAAAACTTCCGCCAGGGTAAACGCGACACGACGAATGTTGTCTGACATGTCTACGTGCGTAGCACCGGCTTTCTTTTTAAAGTCGTTAAGACGATAAGACGTTAGGACGTTAAGTTCTTTTCTGTGAGCTTCGCTCACATATTT
>CALVER010000099.1 GCA_944326625.1 Candidatus Gastranaerophilales bacterium
TAGTATCTTTACTAAATCAATACCGCCGAAACCCGCTCTACATCTACTTAGAGGAGACGCCCCCCCCCGTTTTGTAAAAATCCTTTGTTTTCCATTGCTTTTCTCCTTCTTTTTGAATTATTTTAACAAATTTTTCTTCCTATTGCAAATATTTAACAATTACGAAATACTAACCAGAGTATTGCTGATTTCTGTCATTAAATTCAAATTATTTGTCTGGCGCGCCAATTTTTGAGCTTTTTCAAGCAGACTCTTAGCTTTATTCTCATTTTTGTATTCAAGCATAATTTCCGCTGCATTCAAATAATTCTGAGCGGCTTTTTCAGGAGAATCCGCATCAAGATAATTTTTGACGGCTTTTGAATATGCTTTCAAAGCTTCGGATGAATCGCCGAATTTGTCATAAGCATCGCCGATGCTTGACGAAACATAGCCTTTCATTTTTGCATTATCTGTTTCATCAGCAATTGTATCAGCTATTTCATAGTAATCAAACGCAGTCTGTTCATACATATCAGAATAAATATTTCCGATTTTTGTCATGGATTTAGATTGCGCGGAAAGATTTTCGGCTTCGCCCGCATAGGATACCGTGCTGAAATAATGATCAATTGCCGGCTCAATCTGATTTACGTCGTTATAAATTTCAGCCATTGAATAATGAGCACGGGTTTTTACATTGCAGTCTTTTGTTCTTTGAACTGACTGATTGTAACTTTTCAAGGCTTGCGCAAGATAATCATGGTCATCATAAATTTTACCGACTTCTAAAAATATTTTTGACTGAGTTTCTTTATCATCCACCTCATTTGCGCGCTCAAGGGCGGTTTGGAAAGCTTCTATGGCTTCTTTGGGTTTATTTGCATAAGACATTTTTTTAGCTTTTATAAAGAGCTTTTTAAGTTCTTTATCCTGCGGAATAAAAGGATTTATCTGCTCTTTTTGCACTTCTTCCGCTTCAGCGGTTCTGTTTTGAGTTTCTTCCGGAAATTTTACCAAAAATTCGGGATTAACGTCATTTTCATTGTATTTAAAATCAATTTGCTGCAAAAACAAAGCATCAACCCAATTTTCCACAACTTTTGAATCTTTATCAAGCGTTTTGGAAATATAATTATCTAAAATTGAGGCTGCATTTTTAAGATTTGATTTAATAAGTTTGCTGTTCGGGGCTTCTTTTGTAACCTGTTTTTCAATCAGCGCAAGATATCCGCTGACTTCTTCTTTCAAATCATCGGGCGTTCCGATTGCTATTGCCGTATTTTTAAAATCTTTAAGAATTTGGGCAATGTTTATATTGGGATTACGCTGTGCAAGAGCTGTTGCAACTTCATTGGGGTATTGAACGGGGTGTTCGGTATGAACCGGTTGATATGCAGCGTAATTGTTATGCTCAACGTATTGAAGTCCTTTGCTTCTGGCATTTTGATTTGTTTGTTCTTCTCTTTGAGCATTAGAAGTTGAGCGCTCTTCGTCTTGTTTTTTTCTGACCTGGTTGCGCCTGTCTTGTATAAAATATGGACGTTGATATACGCTGTTTAAATTCAACCCCATCTACATACCTCTGGTTCTACATACATATCATATATGAATTATCCAATTTTTAACTCATACTTTTGTATTATATTTAAGGTTTTTTAAGGATATGTCAACCGATTATTACCATTTCGCAATTTTTGCAATCGAATTTAAGCGGATATTTTTTGCCTTTTTCGTCAATCAAAAACAAATTTTCAGGTGATTTGCACATATCAAAGGCATATTTCAGGCAATGTTTTGTGCGCATAAGTTCAACATTTTTCGGCTTTGTGCTTTCATAAGACATCTCACAAGTTTCACAGCCGCAATTTTCATAAAAACTTTTTGCTTCGTGATTATGGATATTTGCTCTATAGTCAAGATTTTTTACCGGAAATTCCGCATAATGCAGAGGCTGCTGAACGTCACGTTCATAGTTATTAATTCGTTCTTCCATAAGTTTATCCAGAATATCGCGGCGCAGATTATTTATTTCAGAAATCGGAAGAAAAGGCAAATCGCCGTTTATTTGAATATCAGTTATATAAAAGTCGCTTTCGCCTGATTTTTTTAACTGGGTTTTAAAATTTTCAAGCATCTTGTCGGGGTTTTTGGGAGTTTCAAAGGCGTCAACAGCCATGGCAGCTTCATTTCCGTCCTCATCAATAACATGCAAAACACCTTCATTATACAAAAATTTTGCCTCGATTCTGCGGCGGGTTTTGGAATTGGTAAGCTGTTTTTCAAATTTTGAATCAAAATTTCTGTAAATCGTCATTCCTTTTTTTAAATTATCCGTTTTATTCGGATAAATTCTGTTCCCTTCGACTTTATTCACAAGACAACCGCACAACTCCCCGTCAACAAAATAACACAGACCATCCTGAGGACTCAATGATGCATTTATTTCAAAATAATCTTTGCCGACGGCGGTAATTTTACCAAGCTTTTCACCCGTTGATTTCGGCGTTCTGAAATTAAAACATTCTTTTCTTTTTTCAAGAAAATAATCCGTAAAACCTCTATTAAAGCTCTTATTAACATCGGGTTCAAAATCAAGAAAAACCTTGCCGGATGATGTTCTTTCAGTTATTTTATCAAGTTCGGTTCTGTAATATGCCGTGACATTTTTTACATAATTTATATCCTTCAATCTGCCTTCTATTTTAAAAGATTTGACACCTGCATTAACCAATTTTTGCAAATGATTTGAGGCGTTAAAATCTTTCAAACTCAAAAGATACATATCTTTTGCTAAAATTTTACCGGTTTCATCAATAAGAGTATATTTTTTCCGGCAGCTTTGAGCGCATTCACCCCTGTTTGCTGATCGCCCGCCATTAGAACAGCTCATATAACATTGCCCGCTGTAGGATACACATAAGGCGCCGTGTATAAATGTTTCAATCTCTGTTTTTGTATTTGTACAAATTTCTTTTATCTGTTCTATTGAAAGTTCACGGGCAAGAATAATTCTTGAAACACCGATTTCATCAAAAAATTTGACCTTTTCAAGCGTTCTGTTATCGCATTGTGTGCTTATATGTATAGGGATAGGCGGGAGTTCACCTTTTATGGCAAGCTCCAAAATCCCCTTATCCTGAACAATTATAGCGTCTACTCCCGTATCATAAAGATCTTGTATCAATCTTTTTGCCAAAATTAATTCATTATCATCCAGTATAGTGTTAATCGTCACATGGACTTTTACATAAAATTTGTGGGCATATTCAACAACTTCCCTGATATCTTCAATCAAATTACCCGCATTTTGCCTTGCTCCAAAACTTTTGGCACCTATATATAACGCATCGCAGCCGTAATTTATTGCGGCAATTGCTGTTTCTTTATCTTTTGCGGGAGCAAGCAGTTCAACTTTCTTCATAAATTTATTTTAGTACAATACACACCACTTGACAATCATATTTTTTTATGTTATAAAAGGTGTGGGGTAAATGTATATTTATAAGTCTTGTCTTTCGACGAGACTTTCTTTTTCGGAAAACGAATTAATTAAAAAAAGCTCTTGTTTGTAACAAGAGCCAGAGTTTTTCGTTATGTTTAATTTTTATTTTTTCTTAGATTTATCTGCAAGTTCACTGTCAACACGTAAAAATACGGGTTGTATCTCATCTTTTGAAATAAGTTTGCCGGTTTTAATATTATCACAGGTTAAATCATCAAGTTTTATGCTCAAGTCAAAAGACAGTTGTTTTGCCATTTCATGCGCAATATTCGGACAATAAGGATAAATAAGCGCAGTTACTATGCACATAATCTCTAAAACCGTTGTCAAAACCTGTCCGCACTTCGTCCATTTTTCCTCTTTTGCAAGAGTCCACGGGGCATTATCGGTTACAAATTTATTTGTCATATCAACAAGTCCGATAATCTCCTGCGCTGCTTCCGCAATTTCAAAATGATTAAAGTGATTTTCAACTATTTTAATTGTTCCTAAAGCCTTTTTAAACAAATCGGATTGAACTTTAAATTCAGGCTTAACCTCACCGTCAAAATATTTTACAAGCATTGAAAGGGTTCTGTTCAAAAGATTTCCCATACTGTTTGCAAGGTGAGCATTAACTTTTTCTTTAAAATCTTCGTCGGAATAATTCCCGTCACGACCGCATGGTGCTGATGTTGCCATATAATATCTGAATGCATCCGGATATTCAAGATTAAAACTTTCCAGAACAGCCGTCGGAGAAATTACATTACCGAGGGATTTTGACATTTTGGATTCATCTATCGTAATCCAGCCATGCGCAAAAATATGTTTGGGCAGCGGCAAATCCAGAGCAAGCAAAAATGCCGGCCAATAGATACTATGGAATTTCAAAATATCTTTTCCTATCACATGAACATCAACCGGCCAGAGCTTTTTGTATAATTCTGACGGATTTTCGGTATCATAACCGATTGCCGTAATATAATTTGAAAGTGCATCTATCCAGACATATATTACCTGATCAGGATCATCCAAAACATCAATACCCCACTGAACATTGGTTTTTGCACGGGAAACAGATATGTCCTGAATATCTTCAAGCTGGTTTAAAACCTCATTTGCCCTGAATGACGGCACTATAAAATCAGGATTTTCTTTTATATGTTTGATAATTGCATCTTTATATTTTGAAAGTTTAAAGAAATAATTTTCTTCTTTGACTAATTCCGGTTTTTTAAGGTGATCGGGACACAAACCGTCTTCCGTCAAATCCTTTTCGCTCAAAAAGCATTCACAGCCGGAACAGTATAATCCTTCATAAGAATGTTTATAAATATCACCTTTTTCAACAAGTTTTCGGAATATTTTTTGAACAGTTTTTTTATGATATTCATCAGTTGTTCTTATAAATTTAGTATAATCAACATCAAGCGCTTTCCAGGCATCCTGAAATTTTTTAGCGTTCATATCGCAAAGTTCTTTAGGTGTAATTCCCTGCTCTTTAGCAGTTTTTTGAATTTTTATGCCATGCTCATCAGTTCCGGTTAAAAAGAAAACGTCCGTTCTTTGGGAATAATGTCTTGCAATAATATCCGTCAAAATCTTTTCATAAGCATGACCTATATGGGGCGCTCCGTTTACATAATCAATTGCTGTTGTTAAATAATATTTTTCCATTTACTGTTCCTTCCGTTCCAAAATGGGGTTCTCCATTGATTATATCACAAAAAAGTTACAATTTTTTTAGAAAAGGCAATTTTTTTGATGAAAAAAACTTTATATACATGTAAAGGAGTAGGTATGTCCTGGATAAATGATTTAGATGCTTTAGCTTCCGCAGGTGTTTTAGGTTTTGATGCACCGGCATATATAAGAGGAACTCAACCGAGATACTACGGACATCCGGCATTGGAAACCATTCCGGATACACTGCCGCAGATAAAACCGCAGCCTCAAAAAGATGAGTTCAAACCGGAAAAAGGCAACAATCCTTCCTGGAAAAAATGGCTCTTTGGTATTATGGCAACCGCCGGCGTGATTTTTGGCGCATCTAAATTAAAATTTGTCAAAAATCTTATAGGAAAAATTAATTTGACAAACGTCAAAACATTGCCGCAAAAAGCATGGGACGGTATTAAAAAAGGCTGGAATTATCTTAAAGGACTTTTCAAAAAGTCGACAACTTAGTGAAAAACTTTGTCCAACATTGCTTTAGTGGAAAATCCACCGTCTTCGGGAGACATACAACCACCACCTACCAGATATAATTTTTTGTTATTTGAATTTATATTAAAAACAAAAAGATCATGCCCCCATTTGTTTGGGCCTGTTTTGCCGTTTATATCAACAGTAAATGACGGAGAAACGTCCGCTTCATCAAAGAAAAACACAATTGTCCCGTCTGCCAAAACATATACTTTTCGAGTATTTAAAATTTGTGATTGCGTATAACCGGAACAATTATATTCAGCATAATCCTGCCAATAGTCTTCATCATAGTCTTCATCATCCTTATGTTCATTCTTTAATGCTGTGTCAACCCCGCTGTATTCAGGTATACAACC
>CALVER010000100.1 GCA_944326625.1 Candidatus Gastranaerophilales bacterium
TCGCGCGTAATATGCTTTCTTTATCCTCTATAGCGCCTGAGGTTGCAAGAATTCCGATTGTGTCGCCTTTTTTTAATTTTTCAGGTTTAATTAAGTTCATAAACTGTTGTCCAATTTGATTATGTTTTGCTATAATTATATCATGAACGATAAATACATACCGCTATACCGCAAATACCGTCCGCAAAAGCTTGATGAGCTTGTGGGACAGGATCATATTAAAAATGCTCTTACAAACGCGATTGAGCTTAACAAAATTTCGCACGCGTATTTGTTTACGGGCCCCCGCGGCACGGGAAAAACTTCCACCGCACGTATTTTTGCAAAATCTTTAAACTGCAAGCAAGGACCTACGATTAACCCCTGCGGTGTGTGCGAAAGCTGTGTGGATATTACAAACGCCGTTCCCATGGATGTTATTGAAATCGACGCCGCAAGCAACAGAAAAGTTGAAGATACTCAAAATATTCTGGAAAAAATTCTCTATGCACCGGTTTACGGCAAATACAAAATCTATATTATCGACGAAGTCCATATGCTTTCTAATACGGCATTCAATTCTCTTTTGAAAACACTTGAAGAACCGCCGGAAAACGTTATTTTCATACTTGCGACAACAGAAGTTCACAAAGTCCTTGATACAATTAAGAGCCGCTGCCAGAGATTTGATTTCAGAAGAATTACAACCGATGATATTGTTAAACATCTGAGATATATCTCTGATAACGAAAAAATTAATATAACCGATGACGCTTTGTTTACGATTGCTAAAAATTCGGCGGGCGGAATGCGCGACAGTATTGCGCTTCTGGATCAGTTGAGCATTCTCGGCGGCAAAGACGCAATTACAACCGACGACATAAATCAGCTCCTCGGAAGAATTTCGTTTGATGTTTTGAACAAGCTCGCCGATGCCCTTGTAACTTCCAATCCGCAATCTGCGCTTGAAATGCTTGAAAATATTTATAATTCGGGCAATGAACCCGTTCAGATTCTGTCCAACCTTCTGGACTATTTGAAAAATCTTTTAATTGTAAAAAATTGCCGCGAAGAAATTGTTTTTGAACTTACACAGTTGAATGAAGCGCAGCTGGGCGCTTTGAAAGATCAATCCTCCAAGGTTGAAACTCATCAAATCTTGTCGCTTGTCGATAAGTGTGCTGAATATATAAAGGAAATTAAATTAACCAATAACCCCCGCCTCTGGCTTGAGGTCGGGATTATTGACCTTGCAAATTTGACTGAAAATACAAAGCTTGAGGATTTGCAAAAAAGGCTTACGGAACTTGAAGCGGGTCACACTCCGCAGCAGGCCTCTTATAAAACCCCGCCTGCACCGGTTACAAAGCCTGAAATTTTATCAAAACCGGAAATTAAAAAAGAAATCCCGAAAGAGCCTGTAAAAGCCGTTCAACCGGAAGTTTCCGATGTAAAAGAACCGGAGCCGGTCAAACCTGTTGTGCCGGAACCTCCTGAAGTAGCGGAAGATTTTTCGCCGATGCCGAAATCTCAGCCTGTTGACTCATCAAATGATATTGCGGCTTTGTGGGGCAGATTGCTTGAAAATATATCAAGCCTTCCGACAAAATCCCTTCTCCGCCAGTGGGCTAATCCCGTTGAGCTTTCGTCCGAAAAGGTTGTTATAAGTATTAACAGTGAAAATCTTTTAAAACAATTTTTAGAGGGCAACAAAAGACAAATTCTGTCTGATGCGGTAAATTCTTTGTTCAATCATACAAATATAGTTGTAAGACTTCCGCAGCCTGATGACAAACCCGTAAAGGAGAAAACTCCCGCCCCAAAGTCTAATGCGGCGCCTCCGCCGCCTGTCAGTCTTGAAGCTCCTGTTGAAGCTTTGCCGGCGCCCGAGGAGATTGAGGAAGCAAAAGCAGAGGCTGTACAAAAAATCCCTGCACATCAGACAATGCGCTCCGATATGGTGAATATGGTTGTGGATTTGTTTGACGGCAAATTCTTAGACTAAATACCAGCCCCCGTAACCCACTACATTTGAGGTGTCGTGGTTTGTTTGTGAAGAGTTTGCGTGTCCTGTTCTGACAAATTCAAGGTCATTTTGCTTTGCAAATTCTATTGCCGCGCAAATTCCTATTGCGCCGTCCGCAAGCTCCATATCCAAATCCTGAATTTGTTTCCGCTCTATCATTCTTGAAGTCTGTTCATCCAGTTTTATATTCTCTCTTTCAGGTACATATCGGCTTAAATTGCTTACGATTACGGTTGTTCCGCGGTTAATTATGCCGGCAATTTTTTTATAATCTTCACACCCGTAAATAACCGGTGTCACCGTGACATGCGGAAACAGGTATTTTATAACGGGAAGCTGGCATGTGAGAGCGCTTTCGGCTTCAAAAATTTTATTATTTACTTCCAAATCCGCAGCCTCAATTCTTAAATCGCCAAAAGGGGTTTCAAATTTTTCAGCGTCCGTGGTTACGGAACCGTAGATTTTGTTGTATATAGCAGGCGCAATTATAGTAAGATTTTCAACGGTTTGTTGTATTGTCGCATATACGCCGAACGTGATTTCCGCAATGTATTCGTATGCGGCATGCGGTGTTATTATCAGTTTTGCGCCGGTATCCGAGCAGGTTTTGCGGGCTTTGAAAATATTTTCAAGAGATTCTTTTGTGTCAAAAAGACCCCTGTAGGACGGTGAAATTTTCATAAAAGCATTATAGCGTTTTACGTATTTTTATCTATCGGATAATAGGTTAGTAAAATATCCGGATCAAAAAATTCAAAGCTGTCGATTTTGTAATTCGTGCATTCTGAAATTTCAGTAATTTTTTTGTAGTCAAAGCAGGATTTTGCACTGTTGTCGCCAGTGATTTTCGGGGCTAAAAAGTGGTAGATTTTGTCTGCGTATTTGAGCGCTTTGCCGTTAAGCTTGCCGCCGCATTCAATCAAAACACTCATTATTCCGAGTTCGTAAAGTTTTTCAAATACGAATTCAAGACTTATTTTGCCGTCTTTGACAGGCGTTTTGATAAAATTTATGTTGCCTTCAAGGTCATCTTCTTTTTCGTTAAAAACGTAAATTTCGCCCTGCTTATATATTTGGGACTTCAAGTCTGTTTTAAGTTCGCGGTCAAGGATAATCTTTTTTTTGTGTTCCATTTTCGGATTATCCGCGATAACAGTTGTTGAGCTTGTCATAATAGCATCATATCGTCTGCGGATTTTGTGAACTTCTTCTCTTGCTTTTTCTCCTGTAATCCATTTGGAAGACCCGCTTGATGTCGCTATTTTTCCGTCAAGTGTGGTGGCTGTTTTTATTGCCACAAAAGTTTTTTTCTCTTTTATGTTTTTTATAAAAACTTCATTAAGCTTTTTGCATTCATCCTCCAAAACTCCGACGGTTACGTCAATTCCCGCAGCTTTAAGCTTGTCGATTCCGCTTACAATCGGGTTGGGGTCAAGCATTCCCACAACAACGTGTTTTATGCCTTTTTCAATAATAATATCCGTGCAGGGCGGGGTTTTGCCAAAATGCGAACACGGTTCAAGATTTACATAGAGCGTGTCGCCGTCGCCTTTATTGATTTTTAAAAGCGCATCGCGTTCCGCGTGGTTTTCTCCGTATTTTTTGTGGTATCCTGTTGCGATTACGTTATCAAATTCGTCCGTAATTACGCACCCGACAAGCGGGTTCGGAGAGGTATTGCCTTCACCGAGTTTTGCAAGTTCTATACATTTTTCTATATACTTTTGTTGCATAATTGTATTTTATCGTAAAATGTGCTAAATTTAAAGAAAATGTAAAGGAGTATTATTATGGTAGATATCAAGTACATCGGTCACAGCGCGTTCCAGATTACAAACGAAGAAAACGCGGTTCTTATTGATCCTATGGTTAAGCAAAATCCTAAATATGACTGGAAAAACGAGCCTGTCAGAGATATTTTGTTAACCCATGCACACGGGGATCATCTCGGACAGGCAATTGAGATTGCAAAAGATTTGGACATAGAAATTACTGCAGTGCCGGAGCTTGCGGCATATTGCAGAGAACAGGGCGCTAAAGCCAAATCAATTTCTCTCGGCTGTTGGCTTCAATACAGCTGGGGCCGTGCAATATTTTTGCCGGCATTTCATTCAAGTTCGCTTCCTGACGGACGCTACGGCGGCTGCCCCGCAAGCATATTTCTGGATATAGCGGGCGCAAGAATTTACCATGCCGGTGACACCTGCCTGTCAGGCGAGATGAAAACAATTAAAGAACTATATGCCCCGCAGATTGCCATGCTTCCTATCGGCGGAAATTACACAATGGATGTTGAACATGCTGCGATTGCGGCTAAATGGTTAGGCGTCAAAACGGTTATTCCTATGCATTACGGAACATTTCCCGAAATAGAGGCTGATGTCGAAAGGTTTATCAAACTGGTTAACCTGAACAATACCTCGGTGGGTGTTTTGGATCCCGAAAAAATATAGTATTAAGTGAGGCGTTATGAATATTTTATTTGTTATAGACAGAATTGAACTTAAATATTTTGAGTTCAATGATCTGGTGACTAATTTTTGGATGATAAAAGAGTTTTTGTCACGCGGAAACGAGGTTTTTATCACGACTATTGATAAATTGTCTTTAAAATCCGGTATTCCTTACGCCTCCGGCTTTGATTCTTATGAAAAAGACGGAAATATATTTTTCGACAAAACAAAGGAATATACAAGAAAAATTGAGGATTTTCGGCTTGTAATGTTCAGACCTGATCCGCCGGTTGATCTGGATTATATTAATGCTACATATATTTTTGATTTTGTCGACAGAGAAAAAACATTTATTCTGAACGATACAAAGGCAATTCGTGATTTTAACGAAAAACTTCATGCTGTTTTGTTTAATGATTTGATGCCGAAAAATATTGTTACGGCTTCGCGTTCGGATATACTTGAATTTTTGGCGGAGAATAACGAAATAATCCTGAAGCCTTTGAACAAATGCTTTGGCTCCGGCGTAATGTATTTGAAAGACGGCGACAAAAATACATCTGTTATCATAAATTCCGCAACAAATAACGGCACAAATATGGTTATGGTGCAAAAATATCTCCCGTCAGCGGTTTACGGTGACAAAAGGGTCTTAATAATCGGGGATACGGTTTATGACTATTGTGTGAGAAAACTTCCGAGCAATAATGATTTCAAATTCAATGAGCATAAAGACGATTGTATTAAAAAAGATGTCCTGACGGATTCGGAAAAAGAAAAATTTACCCGCCTTGCTCTTGAACTCAATAAACGTGGAATCTATACGGCAGGATTGGACGTTGTGGACGGCAAAATCCTTGAGGTCAATGTTACAAGCCCCTGCTTTTTTATAAGAGAAATTAATAACGCGTTTAATATAAATTTTGAAAAAATTATTATAGATAAAATTTTGTCGGTTGTTAATTTAAAATCAGCATATAAAGTTTTGTAAAGTTTTCGTAAAAAAACAGCACGAATTTATTTCACAGCCTTTGTTATATTTGTAAAAGGAGAAAATATGGCATTGAATAAAATAATCGGCGGTTTGGCAAAAAGCAGCAACATCAAATTTTCAAAAGAGTTTTCCGAGTTGAAAAAGAAAGAATTGTGCAGTTCTGCAGCGTTTAAAGCTTTAGACAAATCCGCAAAAGAAAAGAAAATTTATATTTCGATTTCTCCTATCCTCCGCGAAGGGCAAAAAGACGGCATAAGTCTGAAATTTTCGCAAAAAGTGTTTGACGGGTTTAGACGTGTAAAGCGTCATGTCGGTACTCTTAATGCGGTTGACAAATCAGCGGAAGAAGTTTTGCAAAGTACGGCAAAAGTAGTTGATTTGATGGGTTAAGCCCGTGAAAAAACTTCAACGTCAATGTCATCAAACGTGTTTGTGTTGAAGTATGCGCATGAGGCAACCATTGCTGCGTTATCCGTGCAGTATTTCATTAAAGGAGCGTTAACTCTGTAGCCTTCTTCTTCAAGTGAGAATATTTTTCTTCTGATTTCAGAATTAGC
>CALVER010000101.1 GCA_944326625.1 Candidatus Gastranaerophilales bacterium
ATGGTTAGCGTTATATTGATATATTCGTGAACCGAAAGGGTAAAAATAGCCTATTTCTTTATGGTTAGCGTTATATTGATATATTCGTGAACCGAAAGGGTAAAAATAGCCTATTTCTTTATGGTTAGCGTTATATTGATATATTCGTGAACCGAAAGGGTAAAAATAGCCTATTTCTTCGTGGTTAGCGTTATATTGATATATTCGTGAACCAAAAGGGTAAAAATAGCCAATTTCTTCGTGGTTAGCGTTATATTGATATATTCGTGAACCAAAAGGTCGAAAATAACCTATTTCTTCAGGGTTGGTATTGTATTGATATATGGTTGATATATCCTTAAAGCTATCATACCATTCTTGCCAATCAGGATCTTTATTTTGAGAGAACAGCCACAATACGGGTATGATGCTGCCGTCGTCTGCCAAGACCGGCAGCGCTAAAAACAAACTGATAATTAAAAAAATAATTCTTTTGAACATACACATAATTATAACGCAAAAAATGAACGAAAGTTCAAAATATTATTACACAAAATAAACACAAAGAAAGGAGTAAAAAATGAGTGTTTATGACAATTTAATCAGCATACTTTTCAAACTTCCAGACGGCAGGAGTTTGGAGGAGTATTTCAAAAACATTTTACTTGTCGGAAAAATCAATACCGGCGATTTGCAGGCAGATGTTGAATTTCCGTCATCAGGTCTCAAAAAGTATTCGTCTTATGATGAGGTTCTGGCGGATTTTGTTCCGACATCGCAATTTGCGCTGGAAGCAAATGCGGTGTTTAACCAGAAAAACAACACCCAGACAACTTCCCAGCTTCAATACTTAATGATTGCGGAGCAGGGCGCGTCTGAATCCGTCGGCGATGCTCTGGATAAGGCAAAAGCTGTTGACGGTAAATTCGTAAAAGTCGTTCCGCTTTCACGTGAAGCCGCTGACGTAAAAGCCGCTGCCGACTGGTGTATGACAAACGACAGATTCTGCGATTTTGTCGTAACCGATGTCGATGATGTAGCGCAAATCGTTGCCGGCGAAAATAATTACGCCTACGGGATTTTCAGAAAAAATTCAACCGATCCGATTGCATCCGCTGTCGCATCTACCTCAACCTGCGGCCATTTCGGCGGAAAAGACGGCTCAGCACAGTTTACACAGCTTGCCGGTATTCTCCCCGAAACCTATTCCGGTGCTCAAATTTCCGAAATGAATTCAAATAACGTTGCCTATTACACAAACGTTTCACCGGTTGACGGCGGCGAAACCGACAGCTTCGGCTACAACTGGGTTATCGGCTCCAGAATGCTCGGCGGTGAACTCAGACAGCGCCAGATGATTATGCATTATATTAAAAAGTCAATGGGACTTATGGCGCTGGAATTCTTTAACCAAAAACCGGTCTATGACGAAACCGGCAACAACCTTTTGCTTTCTATGGCTGAAAAACAGTTCAGAAGTTTTCAGACTTATAACCTTGTTATCGCCAATACCGCTGATCAAACAGGTTATGAATTGAAAGTTACGCCGATAAGAACCGGCTCTGACAGTATTATGAACACCGATACAGAAGCCTATAACGCTAAAAAATTCAAGCTTACGGGCTATTATTACGACGCAATCGTCGGCGAAAAGGTCGATTTCTTATTCTACGTTGACCCGTCAGACGAACAGGTTGAGCAGATTTTAGGTGAATAACAGGAAAGGAATTTAAAAATGGCAGTATATGACGCAAAAAATATTCAATTTGTGTGGCGCGGAATGACGCTTACCGGCACAGGCGACGACCACGCGTATAATATAACCCAGCAAAATGACAGCTTTACTCCCTATAAAGGGGTTCAGGGCGAAGGGTTGAATATTGTTAATAATGCAAGACAATGGCAGATTACGCGCTCCTTTAAGGTTGACAGCCCGTCTTTGCCCGTGTTGATTCAGGATAATTTGAACGGTACCGAAGATACGCTCGTTATTCGTGATTTGAATACCGGACTTGTCGATACGTTTTCAAATTGTGTAATTATGAATATTTCCGGCGAACAGGACAGCGCAACAAGAATTGTTACCTGGAATGCTTTGTCCAGAAACGGTAAATAATCGGGTGGGGGTTTTCCCCCCGATTTGCCCTACGGAGGGGTAACTGTCATCCTGAGAGCGAAGCCCCCTCATGTTAAAGATACTAAGATACTAAGGCAGTAAGATACTAAGGTTTTCCTCTGTCATTGCGAGGTGCCAAAGCGTGAGCGAGCAGAGGCTGGAGGGCTTTGCGAAGGCAAAGACCGCAACGCCGTTTATTGCGAGCGAACAAGAGAGGCAGGACAACACACTGAATATTGGTGATACTTGCCATGTCATCCTGAACTTGTTTCAGGATCTTGCCAGCATTGCGTATCTCAAACGGTAAGATCCCGCACTAAATGCGGGATGACGGAATTGTCATGTCATCCTGAACTTGTTTCAGGATCTCAAGAAAAAGTTACTAAGATACTAAGGCAGTAAGATACTAAGGTTTTTCTCTGTCATTGCGAGGCCGAGCGAAGCGAGGCCGTGGCAATCGCAAGGTTGTGAAGCAGAAACATGTTGTAATAGTAAAACTGAGGCAAACGCAAAGTTGTTGGAATTGAATGAGATTACCACGTCGTGTGCTCTGCACACTCCTCGTAATGACATATAAAAGCAATCTTGGAAAAACCCCGCACAGATTAATCTATGAAACAACTTATTCCCTTATTCCCCTATTACCTTATTCACTTTAGACAGGTATGCCCCCTCTCCCTAACCCTCTCCCGTAGGGCGAGGGGAATATCTCTGTCATCGCTTTGCAAAGTGCGGGATGACGTATATATATTTTATAAAAAGAAAGGAAAAAAATATGACACTTGAATGCACGGTGGGCGGTCACAAATATGAGACCGAACCCCTTTATTTTGAGGACTTTACAACCCTCGGGTTTATGGCGGAGGAAAAAATTTATCCGTTTTTAACCTGTTTTTTTGCGTGTATAGCAAATGATTTGTCCGACAGCGAGCTTTTAAAGGCGCTGTATAACTCCTGCAAAGATATTTTTAACCGCGAAGATTTAAGATTTATTTCAAATCTCGCGCTTAATCGTGAACATCTTAGAATTGACGGTAAAAAGCCCGATAATCTTGAGTGGGAAAAACACTGGCAGAATGTTGGTTTTAGCGATTACAGGGTTGTTTGTTTTAATTTTATAAGGATGAATTTGGGAAATTTTACGAGTTTGTCCGCACTGCTTCCGGCAGAGTGGACACAGAACCTTTTACCCCGTATCGAAAACAAATTATCAACTCTGTTTACAAGCCTAAACGCTCAGTTTTAAAAATAACCGCGGATACTAAAAAGCGTCTGATAAACCTATTTATGCTTAATAAACAGACAGGTTTCGGCGCATCGCTTTTTGAGATTAAGAATATGACGCCCGCGGAGGGCTATTTTTTTGTAAAAAATGTCTCTGATACTGCGCAAAAATTGAAAGAAATGAGGAAAAAAAGTGGCAATTGAAGAATTTATCATAAAATTAGTGTCGGAATTTGACGATTCAGGCTTTGAAAAGTTTGAAAATTCACAATCCGATGCCCAAAAATCAACAAAAAAATTATCCGAGTCGTTGAAAAAAACATTTTTACCGTTTAAAATCCCGGGACAAATCTTTGGTAACCCCGAAATTTTAAATGACCCTGAAAATTCCTTTGTAAATTCAAAAACTTTACCATCCTTTGTTATGAAAACCGCGCCTTCGCGGTTCAAAAATGCTCCTTCTTCAGGTAGTACTTTATTTTGTAATCAATCCTCCGGTATGCAAAAATTTATGTCCTCTATATTGAATTTTTTCGCCGGAGGACTTTCCCTTAACAAAAGTTTGGAAAATTCCAATGTCTTTTCGCAAAATAAGCTTTTTCAGGCAGACTCATACAGTTTTACGGGCGGCAGGGTTTTGAATAATTCAAATACGATTTCAAAAGAAATGCGGCCTCAATATTTTAGCGAATTCAGCAGCGTTTCAGGATCAGGCGGAAATTTTTCCGGCAAAAATATTTTGCATAATTACAACAATTTGTCTTCCGGAACCTCTAAACTTCTGCGGGAAATTGCTTCATTTGCAAATATAACAACTTCAACAGGCGCAAATCTTTTTTCGCCGGTTACGGAAAATTTCACGCCCGGGACATTCTCCCTGAGTTCAACAAATGTCAATAATTCAACAACTTCAACAGTTTCAACAAAAAACGGCACTTCAAGCGAAGATGTTTCAAGCAGTACGGATTCCGTGAATTTGAATATTTCGGAAGGTGCAATTCAGATTAATACGGGCAGCGGAAATCCCGATGAAATCGGATCTGCCGTGCGTAATGCTTTAAGCGATGCGCTGGATGATTTTATCTTGAAACGCGGATATACAAAGGCGGTGTAAACTATGAATATATTAAATTTACCAAATCTTTCCAATAAACCCGATACCCGTGTGTCCTACAATATTAACGGCAGACAATACATGTTCCGTTTTAAATGGGCGGGCACATATTGTCTTATTGATATTTATATTATAGAAAACAACGTTAATAATTACCTTGTAAAAGGCAGGGCGCTGACGACTTTAAGCGATATTGCGGAAAGAATAAAAGATGAAAGTCTTTTTAAAGGCTCGCTTGTTCTTGTGCCTAAATACGAGACAGCGCCCGACATTTCGCAGGAAAATTTTCACACGGATTACAACCTTTTATACATGGACGAATAAATTATGGACGAAAAAAAATCATTAGACTTTAATTTGAGCATAAAAACAGAGCCGAAATCAGGGGAACCTGTAGAAATTTCGCGGTTTGACACGGATTTTGACGTGATAAAGACAAACACCCCCGAAAACAACAAGGCGTCGCTTGTTATCTGGAACCTTGATGACACGAGTTATCAAGCGCTTGCGGAAAAAAACGACAAAGTTTGTATTTACGTAAGCTTTGGCGACGAAGATGCAGCACTTTTTTTCAGGGGGAATATAAATAAACTCGTGCGCAGAGCAGACTTCAAATCCGCCGACGTTCCGGTTATTCTGGAGCTTACGGACGGAAAAGAGGCTTATACAACGGCGTATATCAATAAGAGTTACCGGGATAAAGTTACGTCCACGGTGATAATAAAAGATTGTATAAGCCAAATGGGGTTAAGCACCGGAACTTTCAGCGCAAATCTTCCGGAAAGAATTTATTACGGCTATAAAGCAAAAGGTTTGGCGCATAAGGTTTTGCAGGACATTTGCGCGGCATTGGGCGTAACGTTTAGTGTGCAAAACGGTCTGGTGCATATTGTGTCGGAAAACGACGAACCTGTTGAGGAAACGGCATTTACGCTTAACCTTGAAAATTCGGCGCGTCCGAGACGTCTCGGAACTGAAGAAATGGTGATACGTACCGGTTTTGCCCCGCAGATTATACCCAATAATTCGGTCAAGTGCGATTTTGCGGAATTTTCCGGACTTCGCACGGTAAAAATAGTTCACTCTTTCGGAAACAATCACGGCAGGGCAGCAATTACGGAGATTATGATATGAGAACATTTAATGACGGATTGGATGATATATTAAACGGTTTATCCGCGGCAATTCTGGTAGAGAAGCCGTGCAAAATTACCCGTGTAAATTCGCAGTATTCGGTTGATGTTGAATTTTATGACAACGGAACTGTTGATTATCTTTATGACGTGCCCGTAAAACATTTGCAAACTCAGGGTGCGTTTGTGTTTTTGGGGCTAAGTGCGGGTGATTGCGGTACGGTAAGGTTTTTTGACACGGATGTGGAAGCTTATAATACAGGTGTAATA
>CALVER010000102.1 GCA_944326625.1 Candidatus Gastranaerophilales bacterium
CGGAGGAGCTTTCTTTGGAAGCAACTTTGTTGCTGAAAAGAAAGTCCGTAGTCCCGTTTATCGCGAGCAGGTCAAGACAGCCTCGTCGTTCCCCCAGTTAAGGAAGCTTAAACGACTACAAAACAATTTCATCCAAATCCGAAACTTCCACTTTATCAAAAATTCTGTTAAATAATGCCAAAGGATTTTTTTTGTATATTTTTCTTATGCCGTCGGTTATCGCACAATTCCCGATTATCCATTCGTCATTTTTGGATGAATATGCCACATTATTTTCAAAAACCCCGCCTTTGAATTGCGAAAACGGGATTTCGTATTCTTTCATAAAATCCACAAATTTATCAAACAATTTAGGGCTGTTCGGGCTTAGTCTGTTGTTAAATTTTGCACCCAATATGAACCCTTGCAGATATTTATTTCCGATATTAATTTTTCGCAAAATATAGTCTTCAATCTTGTCAAAATTATTATTTTTAGGATTTGTCGGACATATATGGGTTAACAAAACCTTCTCCCCGTCAGTCAAACCGCACGCGGTGCAGTCTAAAATATCCTTTGTATATGCGCTGTCTGATAAAACACTTTCCTTAATTGTCCATGGTTCTTTGACAAACTTTTTCTCACCCATTTGAATTGCAGTATTATAAAATTCATTCAACGGCACCAGACGTATTCTTGATGTAAATGAAACTTTATCCATACCGCCTATAAAACATGTCAATATAAAAAATTGCCCCAAATAAAAAAGCGGCTGATACGCCGCTTATATTCCTTAATTCCTATATTCCCAACGATTTTATGCTATAAAATTTGTTCCGTATCTGTTTGCACCGTGGAAGAATGATTGTTTCATCAGCTCGGTTAAAGATTTTCTTATAATCAATTTATCATTAAGTTTAACACTCTTAATTGCATCGGATGTTGTTTTATAAGTATCAGAAACTGCATTAGAAAATAACAGCATAGTTGCCATATCTTTTACCTCTCTCTTAATTTTAGCTTCATTTATCTCTCGTACTTATATAAAAAATTTCTATAAAAATTTATTGACTTTTTATATTCACTTTATATAAAAACTGTTACATAACTTAACAATATAAAATTAAAGATTTAAGACGATTATGCCGATAACCAGAATGTTGTATAAAAGGAGAAGTATATGGATATTCAAAAACTAAATGCAAACATCAAGTGGCAGCAATTAACGGCGAAAGAAATTCTGAAATATCAACAGGAAGGGGAACAGGTACCGAACGAGTATCAAAAATGGGCTGCTGCGATTAATGCAGTGCTGAATGTACCGGATGAAGTTACGTATGAGATGACAAACGGCGAAACAGATATTGCGGCGCTGGAGGAAACTTTAGGCAGGGATATTTTGAGAATAGATGTTCAGCCGGCAGATCAAGCTGAAAATAATATAGGAAACGAATCCGAAGAGGCACGGGATGAAGCCGAGCTTGCAGCGTTTACAACCCAACCGGAAGAAACCCAAACCCCGCCGAGGACTCCTGAACAACAAGATGCCATAACACTTGCCGATCAAGCAATTATGACAGATCCTAATGAAATTATAAAACGTAAACAAAGACGCGGAATTCCGCCTTTAACGTAAGCTTTGAACAGCAGATATGATATTGTCGGATTTATAGATATAATTTCCGGCGACAAGCGAATTTGCACCGTAATTGGTGCAAATTTTTGCTGTTTGAGCGTTAATTCCGCCGTCAACCTGTATAATCAAATTTTCGGGAGCATGACGCTTTATTACCGGAATTTTTTCAGCGCAGTTTTCCATAAAACTTTGCCCGCCAAAACCGGGTTCCACAGTCATAACAAGAAGCAGATCCAAAATTTCCAAATATTTCAAAACCTCATCAGGGAATGTTTTCGGCTTAATGGACATGCCTGCTTTGATGCCGAATGACTTAATCATATCGACAATTGAGGGGACATCATTAACAGCTTCATAATGAAATGTTAAAATATCCGCGCCGGCTTTTGCAAAAGGCTCAATGTATTTTTCGGGATTTTCAATCATCAAATGAACATCCAACGGCAATTTAGTGACTTTTTTAATAGATTTGACAACAGGAACACCGATTGTAATATTTGGGACAAAATGTCCGTCCATAACATCCATGTGAATCCAGTCCGCACCTGCATCCTCAACGCGTTTGATATCGCGTTCAAGATTGGCAAAATCTGCAGATAATATTGACGGTGAAATAATTATTTTTGACATTCAGCTATCCCCAATTTTTTACAAGCTTCATAGGCACACTTTTGCTCGGCATCTTTTTTGGACTTGCCGCATGCGCATGCTATAAGCTCACCCTCATACCAAACTTCAACCTCAAAGGTCTTATTATGCGCAGGGCCTGTCTCATTTACAATTCTGTATTCCGGAATTGTTTTGGTTTTGCTCTGGGTATATTCCTGCAAAAGCGCTTTTGCATTGTATTTTTCAAAATTTTTATCGACTTCTTCAATATACGGTAAAAAAATACGCTTAATAAATTCAATCAGCTCACTGAATTTGCCGTCCAGATAATACGCGCCCAAAACAGCTTCAAAAGCGCAGGCACAAACTGATTCAAGCTTACGGCACCCTTGTTTTTCCTCATGTTTGCCGAGAATAATCAATTCGGAAAGTCCTATTTTTTCGGCAATCTCAAATAATACCGCGTCGGAAACAATTATTGAGCGGATTTTTGACATACTGCCTTCCGTATAATCAGGATATTTTTTATACAAAATATCGGATACGGCAAGCTTTAACACGGCATCACCCAAAAACTCAAGCCGCTCGTAACTTTCCGTATAATCCATTTCCTGCTCTTTTGTGTAAGAAGGATGAGTTAACGCTTTTTTAAAAAGTTCCGCGTTTTCAATGTTTATATTAAAAATCTGCTCCAAATTATCCATTAAAATAAACCTTTAACAAATAATATAAAATTATTCATCAAATCCTGCGAAAATACAAAGTATTTGCAGAAATAATACATAACCGGAATTGTAAGAATATAGCTGTCGCATCTGTCTAAAAATCCGCCATGTCCGGGCAGGCTGTCACCGGAATCTTTAACGCCGGCGTCACGCTTGATTAAAGATTCGCTCAAATCTCCAATCTGCGCAAAAGCAGTACATAAAAGACCTAATAGAACTGATACATACCATTCGATCCCGATATACCAGCCGATTACAACAGCGCCTATAACCGCACAAATTGCACCTCCGACAGAACCTTCAATAGTTTTATTCGGACTTATAACAGGCGCAAGCTTATGTTTTCCGAGATGTCTGCCAGCATAATAACAGCCGGTATCGGTCAGCAAAACAGCCATAAACATTAAAACAACAAACCCTAAGCCGTCATGGAATTTTGCGCTTTCCAAATTCCGCAAGAATAACAAATGCAGCGGGAACCAACCGCAATATATCATACCCAGCATGGTTGTTGCAACGTTGGCAATATAAGGCTGACGGCCTCTGAATAAAACCCACATGAATGCGCCTATTCCGCAAATGGTCAACGCAAATGCGACCAGATCAAACCTCTGGACATAGGCAATCACAGCAAGCAGGGCTTCAGCTATATAAATCATTTTCAAACTCGGGTAAAAACCTTTGTGATTAAGTATTTTTACATATTCTTTTGATGCAAAATACAAAATAAACAAAAGCATTGCAAGAAGTGCAATTTTACCTTCAATAATACAGCCCATTGCAGCCGTACCCATTATAAGCCCCGTGAGCATTCTTGTGGCATTTTTATTGAGGCCTTTGATCTCCGTCATTATACCGTCATAACCTCTTTTTCTTTTGCTGCAACGTTTGTATCAATTAAACCCGTGTATTTGTCGGTTAATTTTTGGATTTTATCCTGATTATCTTTAACCATGTCTTCGGGAAGATTTTCGGATTTTTCAAGTTTTTTCAAATCATCAGACATGTCACGGCGTACGTTTCTTACCGCAACTTTTGCTTCTTCGCCGAGTTTTTTCACATCTTTTACGATTTCGCGGCGTCTTTCCTCTGTCAAAGGCGGGAATACCAATCTGATACAAATTCCGTCGCTGTTTGGAGTTATACCGATTTCAGCCTTGATAATGGCTTTTTCAATATCTTTGATTATAGATTTGTCATACGGTGAAATAACAAGGGTTGTACCGTCTTGAACAGTCACCTGAGACATTTGTCTTAAAGGTGTCGGGACACCGTAGTAATCTACCAAAACCTTATCTAAAATCCCGGGATTTGCACGTCCGGAACGGATTGATGCAAATTCACGGTGCAATTGTGCAATTGCTTTTTCCATTTTTTCTTCACCGAATAAAAATAATTCTTCTAATGCCTCTGACATCTCTTACCTCTTTCAATTTATAAATGTTCCTATCTGTTCACCGTTAAGAATATCAACTATACCATTTTCAGCTTCAAAATCAAATACCACAATAGGTATATTATTTTGTTTACACAAAGCACAGGCGGATGTGTCCATGACCTTCAAGCCGTTTTTGATAATATCATCATAGGTAATATTTTCAAGTCTTTGAGCCTGCGGATTGGTGTTCGGATCATCCGTATAAACCCCGTCAACACCGTTTTTCGCCATAAGCATGGCTTCCGCATTAATTTCGGACGCTCTTAATGCTGCTGCGGTATCCGTTGTAAAGAAAGGATTACCGGTACCTGCCGCGAAAATAACAACTCTGCCTTTTTCAAGGTGTCTTATTGCGCGGTGTCTGATATAAGGTTCCGCAATCTGGTTCATTGCAATGGCACTTTGAACACGGCATGGTACATCCATTTGATTTAATGCGCTTTGTAAAGCAATTGCGTTCATAACTGTTGCAAGCATCCCGACATAGTCGCCTGATGCCTGATCCATGCCGAGTTTTGCACTGTTTTTCATGCCGCGGAAAATATTCCCGCCGCCCACGACAACCGCGATTTGAGCGCCCAGATCAATTGCTTTTTTAATTTCACCTGCAATCATTTTGACGGGTTCTTGATCAATCCCGAACTGCTGTGTGCCTAAAAGTGCTTCCCCGCTAATCTTTAATAAAATTCTCTTATACTTCATCGTTCTCTCCACAGGATACTATTTTCTTAATAATAGCCTAAAGAAGCAGATTTGTAAAGTGATTTATTAATCTTTGCAGGAATGTTTTCCGTCCCATGACAACTCGCCCGGACACTTTAAATAATCCATATTGTTATTGTAAATTACCCATGCTGCACAGGCATACATATTTGAATCTGAAGCAAACCCCGGGTACGGAAGCTCTATATCAGGATTACATGCACGTTCAAACTCTAAATAACTTCCGTCCATTCCTGCGGGAATAATTCCTTTTGTTGTAAGATAAAACATAAATTGATTTCTACCGTTTTCAAGAGTTTTCATCGGATCTGTCAATACGTTAATATGCCCGCAAGTATCACCTTTAATGGAATTAGCATATACACCATTACACGAAGGATCCCACACGCGGAAAATCAAAGTAGCTCCGTTATTTAAACGCAAAAAAGCAGCCACCGTTTCTGACGTTAAAGGAGACGTAGAAGCACAATGTTCTTTTACATATTCCGGCGACTTGCCTACACAATCAGCACTAAGCCTGAGATACGGCTTGAAATAATTTGCCATTGCAACATGCGCATTTGGATCAAACATATCGGTGCCAAACTTCCACGATGCAGGTGACCCGTTTTCATTGACCGCAAACTGATATGCTTGAGACAGCATGCTGTATGCCTCTTTTAATCTGGTTATCGTTACTT
>CALVER010000103.1 GCA_944326625.1 Candidatus Gastranaerophilales bacterium
ACATCCATTCTCGGATCGGACATTTGTTCTTCTTTCAAAAATTTATCCTCTCCATTACAATTTATACCACAAACTTTTTTATTTGGTAAATTTAATATTACAGATTGATACAATAAGTCATAAATATCAATCTCATCTTGTCCGTTCAAATCAGTAACAAATTGTCCGTCTTTGATTTCAAATTCCTGTCCGGATTCGTCGGAACCCTCAATTAATGCGTGTTTTGCATAAAGTTCATCTATATCAAAATCAAGATTATATTCAAATTCTTTAAGACACAAATCACATTCAAGCTTAACAATTCCCTTAACATTTCCTTTAACTTCTATGAAATCGCCGAGTGATGAAAATGTTAAATCTGCAGAAATAGGTGTTACAGCATTAATACCGTCAATATTTTCCTCGACTTTGCAGTGAAGGGTTTTGTTTTTAGCGCCTTCAAGATCTTCTATTGATAAAGATTTATGCATTAAACGTACTGCTCCTCTTGCATAGCAAGCGCTGCAATCTGGTTAGATACAAAGCAGACTTTTTTCAAAGGGCCTGTTGTTTCTTTTTCAATAAAAGCGGCTGTTGAAGACTTCATAGCCTGTGTCAATTCATTGTACAAATCTTGCGGGTTTTCAACGTACAAAACTAAAGGTGCTGTTGAACCTTTGATAAAAACCAGAACTGATGTTCTTGTTTTAACATTTTGCGGATTAAATTGCTGTGCCATTTTTCTCTCCTTTTTATTCAATTATAAAAGAAAAAAGGTATTTGTGCAAGATATAAAGATTTATTCATCACATGAATGCTTACTGTCAAATGACAATTCATCAAAACACTTCAAATAATCAAGATTTTTATTTTCTATTACCCATGCTGTGCATCCATAACCGCTTTTAATGTTACTTTCGGAGGGATTACAAGTATCTTCAAACGTCCACAAATCACGTCCCAAAGGTAATATACCGCTTCCGTCAGAAGGAATATAAAAATAAAAAATGTCTTTTCCCAAAGTATTCGGCCGGGCATTCATACCATTTATATCAACTGCAAAATCCACACAGTAAATCACTGACTCCGGATTACTAAAACAAGCTCCATTAATAAAACCGCCAAGCAATGTAACTCCGTTTGTAAGTGTAATTGTTGATATATGTGCTAAATCAATTTTTTTCTCAGCTCCATCCAAAGATGAAATTTTATCATATTTTTCACATGAAGAATCTTCTGATTTACATCTTTTTGCCACTTTCAAATAAGGAACAAATTTATCCCAGAAAGCATCCATATTTTTTATCAAAACGTCATCAAAAATAGTGTTTCCATCGTCATCGGTTGTAGCAGTACCCGTTAAAGTACCTTTGCCGAACCACGTGTTTATAGCTCCTTCATTTACTTTTATTAAACCGTACGCATTTGAAAGGATTGAATAAGTTTGTATTAATTTATTAACAGTGACTTTTTCCTGATAATCCGCAATGAGCGTCGGAATCGTCATCGCTGCCACAACGCCGATTATGCCGAGAGTTATCAAGACTTCTGCTAACGTGAAGGCGGCACGACGAATGTTGCCTGACATGTCTACGTGCGTAGCACCGGCTTTCTTTTTAAAGTCGTTAAGACGATAAGACATTAGGACGTTAAGTTCTTTTCTGGGAGCTTCGCTCACTGGGTGTACCCCCACCACGGCGGAGTTGAATTTCTTAGTGAGCTTTGCGAACTTAGAAATTCGGGGGCGGGGCATTCTCTTCGCCACAGTTACAAGATCCTGAAACAAGTT
Organism: Candidatus Gastranaerophilales bacterium; assembly: GCA_944326625.1. Classification (GTDB taxonomy): domain Bacteria; phylum Cyanobacteriota; class Vampirovibrionia; order Gastranaerophilales; family Gastranaerophilaceae; genus SIG32. The sequence goes on from CALVER010000103.1 coordinate 1,769, forward strand.
CAGGATGACATGACAAGGCGCACCAATGTCTAGTGTGTTGTCGTGCCTCAGGCACTTCAGGATGACATATTGTAGATTGGGTTTACTAATCCGACTGTTACTTCTTAGTGCCTTAGTGACATAGTATCTTAGTAACTTTTTCCAAACAATACCGTCTAAACCCTTACTATCAGTACCTAGAGGAGACGCCCCCCCCCGTTTCTTAAAAATCTTTCATTTTCCATAAGCTTTTCTCCTTCTTTTTGTGTTTTTATTATATCAAATTAAATTGACTTTGGCAATAATTTATCTTTTAACCGGCAAATAAGACTGCGGATAACTGTAATCCTCTTTAAATCCAAGGTGTCTGTACATTTTGAGTGCCTGAAAATTATTTGTTTCAGTGCATGTGTTAATTTCGGTTATAGGACGTTCGGCATTTTCCACCCAGCTGATTATTTTATCCATAGAAAATTTAAGCATCATCTTTGACAAACCTCTGCCCTGATGCTCTTTTTTTATGCCGACAATCGGAATATTAACTATCTGGCCGCCTGTTAAATTCATAAAACAAAATCCCACAGGGTTGTTGTCACACATTAAAATACTGGATGCTTCAGGCAAAAATTCCGCGTAAATATTTTTTGTAATTTTATTTAAAATATCATAAGTACCGTCAAGGGTTTGAAATCTCGGGTCAAAAAGCGCGTCAGCACTTGTTTCAAAAGCCTCCTGCACGATATGTATTGCTTCATCGAAATATTTTTCATCCCACGGAATAACACTGTAACAGCTCGGCAAATTCCTTAGTTGCGTCATTTTTAAAATCTCACGGGAATTTGTGCCGCTCATCAAAAATCGCATTACGGCAATTCCCACAAACTTGAACCCGAATCTTGCAATCTCGCCTATTAAAGTTTTTTGCGCGCCAAGCATCGGATAACATACAACCTTATCTTTTCGCTCTTTTTGGGTTTCGTTTAAAAATTCCTCAATCAAATACTTACTTCTGACTAAAAAATTCTCCATATTCAATGCATGAATTATATTAAGCTCAACAGCTTCCGAAATCATTGTTGTATAAACCAAAAAAGCTGTAGGGATAGAATCTTCCAACAAAATAACACATTTTATAAGCTCTTTTCGTACAGAGTCAATAAAATCTTCAAAAGTCAAAGGTTCAAGCTCAAAATTATAGTCAGTTGTAGCACGCATTCTAAAATCTTCGTAAACCGGCTCAAGCCCCTTATAATCTTCTTCTGATAACAGTTTTGCTCTATATTCCGTCATAACCGTCCTTACAACAAATGATGCATTTTGTCCTTTTTAGTTTCCATATATCTTTTATTATACTTGTTAATTTCAGGTGTCAATTTTATTATGTCATTAACATTCAGTCCATAGCCCTTTAGAGCTATAATTTTTTTCGGATTATTCGTAATCAGATTAAATGTTGTAAACCCTAAATCCAGAATAATCTGAGCACCGTCACCGTAGTTTCTCAAATCCGATTTAAAACCTAACGAATGATTTGCCTCAACCGTATCTTGACCGCATTCCTGAAGCTTATAGGCTTTAATTTTATTCACAAGTCCGATGCCTCTGCCTTCATGACCGCGCATATATATAACGGCACCTCTGCCATAATCGTTAATATAGCTCATAGCGCCATGTAATTGAGAATTGCAGTCACATTTAAGACTATGGAAAATATCGCCCGTTAAGCATTCGCTGTGAACTCTTATTGCGGGAATTTTATCGCTGCCGTCATCTTTAACCAGTGCTGCATATTCCATGCCTGTAAGATTGTTTTTGTAACCGTAGATCATAAATTCACCGTATTGTGTCGGCAAAAATGCTTCTGCCTCACGGGTTACTATTCTTTCTGTTTTAAGTCTGTATGCAATAAGTTCCGCAACAGAAATAAATTTTATACCGTGTTTATCGGCGAATTTTCTTAAATCATCGCGGCGCATCATGTGTCCGTCGGAATTCATAATTTCGCACATAGGGCCTGCCGGAATATGTCCGCATAACTTTGCCAGATCCACAACCGCCTCTGTGTGTCCAGTTCTTTGCAAAACACCGCACGGTTTTGCAACACAAGGGAAAAGATGCCCCGGACGTCTTAAATCAGACGGCACAGCATCCGGCGCTAAAGCAACTTCTATTGTCTTTGCCCTGTCAAAGGCTGAAATTCCCGTTGTAACTCCGTATTTTTCTGCCGCATCAATACTTACCGTAAAAGCTGTTTTCATGCCTTCGTTATTTTGTTCAACCATTTGCGGCAAATCAAGTTTTTCAGCAATTTCTGATGATATTGCAAGACAAATAAGCCCCTTTGCTTCATTTGCCATAAAATTTATAATCTCAGGCGTAACCATTTGCCCCGAACAAATCAAATCCCCTTCATTTTCACGATCCTCATCGTCCGCAACAATAAGCATTTTGCCTGCTTTGAAATCTTTTATTGCATCTTCTATGCTGTCAAATTTGAATTCATCCATGTTACATAAACCCGTTTTCAATTAAGAAATTTTCGTCAATTTTATTATGCTCCGTTGATAAAAATTTTTCAACATACCGTCCTAAAATGTCTGTTTCAATATTAACCAAATCGCCGGAGCGCAAATTTTTCAAATTTGTATTTTCAAGCGTGTGAGGGATTACGGCAACCGAAAAAATATTCCCGTCGAGTTTTGAAACCGTGAGGCTAACGCCGTTTACGGTGATAGAACCCTTATAGACAATGTATTTGCTGTCCGGAACTTCGAACGTCATATCGCCAAGGTATTTTGCTGTCATATCAACATGCCCCTGAACAATATGCCCGCCCATTCTGGTTGAAGGCGTAAGGGCACGTTCAAGATTAACAATATCGCCGGATTTCATAGATTTAAAATTAGTTATTTTAAAAGTCTCATCACTAACATTTGCTGAAAAGGTTTCGGCCGTCAGCGCAGTCACAGTTTCACAACAGCCGTTAATCGCAATGCTGTCACCAATTTTTGTGCCTTCAAGAACTTTCTTACACTCTACGGTAATTACAGAACCTGATATACTTTTTAATACCCCTGTTTCTTCTACTATACCTGTGAACATATTTGTATTGTAACACAAAAAAGACCGCTTCCGCGGTCTTTTTTACATTTGAATAATAATCTATGAATAATCGGCTTCATTCAAAACAACAGTAGCATTTTCAGATTTTGCTTTTTCATAAGCGGCAACAACGACATCATAAGGAATTTTCTTCGTTCTGACACCTGAATCACCTGCCCAATTGTCATAATTAGTTATAATAGTTACACCTTTTGACAAACCTGAAGGTTTATTTTTAATCTCGCGAATGGTATTTGTACTAATAGATGTTGCTTTGCCATTGTCTTTTTCTTTAATAATCAATGTACCACCAAAGTTTGGACCTAATGAGTTAACGTTCATAAATTTCTCCTTTTATCTTTCTACACATATTTATTAAAACAAAAATAGCAAAACATTTGCCACAGGCGCACTTCGACCATACCATACCATACCATACAGGCATTATAACTGCATTTCAGCCCTTTTTAAATTAATCTTTACATTTCGTCACATTTGATATATAGATCAATAATTTACACAAAACCTATTGTGTCAACATTAGCTCCATTTTACATAAAAACTATTATCGGTATATATCAGCATTTTCTTTCTCTTTTTCCTCCATTTTTTTAATACTCAATTAAAAAAACGGAGTCCTTGAGGAAAAGAGAAAGAAAACGCTGGCAAAAGAAAGAGAAACACGCAAATAAACTTGCAATCCTACGGATTGCTCAAGCCCTAACGGGCGCACATACGTGCCGTTGCAGTATTTTATCCCTCTCCCCCTTGGGGTAGAGGGTGTCACGTAGTGACGGGAGAGGGGCTAAAATCCTGCAATCACTTACCGCGCCTTCTTACTCGCTCGCAATAAACGGCGTTACGGCGGCGGAGTTCTCCGCCGACCTTCAGCCTCTGCTCGCTCGCGCTATAATCACGGCGCGGAGCTGCTACGCA
>CALVER010000104.1 GCA_944326625.1 Candidatus Gastranaerophilales bacterium
CTACTTAGAGGAGACGCCCCCCCCCGTTTGTCAAAAAATCTTTGTTTTCCATTGCTTTTCTCCTTCTTTTTCACAAATTATAACATTTTTTATCTGATAATGCAATAACTTTACAAGACAAAAAACAAAGTGTAAAATGGAATTATGAGAAAAGTTTTACTGACGACAATTTTAATAACACTCTTAATAACGCCCTGTTATGCGGCAAAAGAAGATGTTCCGGAGGTAAAACTTCAAAGTATTTTTTTGACGGACACAAAGGATGTTGAAGATTACATTGAGCCGGAAGACATCCCACTTAAAGGTTATGCCCAGTATATTGAAGATTCACAGGCAATCTATTTAACAGATGACAACAACCAGTTTGTACTTAACCTTAAAGTTCCGCAAAAAATAACTACGCCGACTTTACAAGACAAACATGAAGGCATATTTGCCAAACGACCGGTACAATATTCAAAATACGAAGCCGAAGAATTTCAGATTATCCCCAAAGAAGGCAGCGGCATAGTAACACAGGGTCCGATTTCTTTCGGAACAAATATGACAAGAGATGTGGATTACGGACAACTGGAACACGTAGCAACATTTTTCTCACGATATGACAAAGGCAGATTTTCGGTAAATACAGCTTACGAGCGGACAATCGGCAGCACCTATAATAATTACTATGACAACCTGTATATAGCGCCGGAATTAAAGTTAAATAAGTTTATGTCAATACGAAACACCTTAACTGCAGATATTACAAGAGACCGCAAAAAAAATGAAGTTGTTTTATCCGTAAAACCGCTTGCACAAAAACAGGGAGATCGTCTTAATCTTGAATTTGGCGCAAGCCAGACTTATGATTCCACAAACACTTTAATCCGCAGACAAATTAAATTTAACACTAAATTCAAATTGTAACATTTTTGTAAACTCAAAAAATTTCGGGTATAATTAAGAAAATGGCAAACACTAAACGAACAAAAGGCAAAAATAAAAAATCAGAACCGGCACCTCAGCAAAATGCATCTTTGAAAAAATCACGCAAAGAATTGAGAAAAACCGGATTTTACTATTCATTTTTAACCATAGTATTGCTTTTCTGCCTGATACAAATAGGTTTCAGCGCAATATTAAATATATCAAAACTTGTTGCATACAAAGCCAAAATCATAACGCTGAAAAAAACTTTGACAGACGCTGAAGAACAAAACAAAAATCTTAAGGAAGAAATCAAACTTTATTCCACAACCCAAAACCTTGAAGGCATTGCAAGAAATACCCTGAAAATGGCAGGCGAGGATGAAGTTTTGATTATAATAAACAATACGGATACAAAATCCGACAAAAAACAAAAGAAAAAAACAGAGGCAAAAAATGCTCAATGAAGAAAAAGAAGTTCTTGAATACATAAAAGAGGCATTTTCACTGCGTGCGAGAGAATTATACAAACCGGCGGTAGAAATGCTTTATAAAGCGCTTGCGCTGGACAATGACAACATTGAAGTTTTATACCAGCTCGGAGAGCTTTATGCGCTTATGAACAACCATTCAAGGGCAGCCGGATACCTCGATCAGGTACTTGCAAAAAATCCCGAGCATATTGAAAGCCTTAAACTTTACGGAAAAATTGCGGAAACTCAAAAAGATTACCAAAAATCACTCAATTTTGCCGAAAAATTATTTGATTTAAACAAAAATTCCGAGAATCTGCGCGAAATTGTTCTGCTTTCAGGAAAATTGAATTTAACTGATAAGTTAAAAGAATACACAAAATCTGAATATTCAAATTCCGATGTCATCTACGAAATTGCAAATGCGCTATATTCAAACGGTGATATTGACGGGGCAAAAGAGATATTGACGGAACACGAAAATGACGATTGCGAAAACATAAAAATTCTGCTCGGAAAAATTTATTTTGACGAAAACAATCTTAAAAAATCGCGGGAAATCTTTGAAGGTTTTGGCAAAAATACGGACAATGCGGAAGTTTTAAATTATCAGGGCTTATTTGCGCTGGAGGATATGAATTTTACTGAAGCAATAAAATGTTTTTCAAAAGCTTCATCAATCAAGAAAAACAATCCCGTATATTTTTACAATCTCGGAAACGCTTATTTCTTTAACGGCTGGATGAAAGAAGCCCAAAACGCTTATTCAAAAGCCATCTACCTTGCACCCGATAATATGGATTACCGCTATTCACTTGCGTATTTGTATTATGAAACCAAAGATTTTGACAAATGCAAAAAAGAAGTTGACGCAATACTTTCGACATGTCCGAAACATTATTCAACACGGGTTTTAAGGGCTTTACTGCTTGATAACAATAACGAATTTATGCAGGCAAAAAACATTCTGGAAGAAAATATACAAGAAGGCTTTGAGGACGATTTCACATTACTTTCACTCGGAAAAACGTACAGTTTACTTGATATGTTTGAAAAAGCCGAAAAAACAATTTTTAAAGTAATTGAACGTAACCCGGAAAACTTAAACTACATAACGGATTTAGCCGATATATATATAAGAGAAAAAAAATACGACAAATCGCTTGAACTGGTTGAAAAAACCTTAAGCCTCAATCCGAATTACGTATACGGCTATGTACTCGGAGCAAAAACAGCATATTTAAACGGGGATTTTGAAACCTGCAAAAGTTATGCGCAGGAGGCTCTTTCTCTTGATATGAACTGTTCCGAGGGGTATTATTATCTGGCGCTTGTAAGACTAAATGAAGAAGATTATGAAGAAGCTATTGAGTGCATGAAACGCGCCATAACTTATGACGTCACAAATCCTGAGTATTATGCTGAGATGAGCAAAATCTATAAAGCACAAAATAATATTAAAACCGCGCTTGAATACATTGCGGAAGCCGAAAGCATTGACAATTCAACGGAATACAAGCTTATGTATCAGGAGCTTGCAGCTCTCAACCGCAAGAAAAGTTCCTAATCCGCCGGCAACTTTTAACATATATTTGCCTTGAAAAAATATATAAGTATAATATAAATATAACGAATCGGAGAGATTAGCGGATATATGAAAAAATTACTTACTGCAATATTAATAATAGGGATAGGTGTGACGCCGGCGTTTTCAAAGGAAGAAGACGACGTTGTGCCGGTGAATTTTCCCAAAAAATACACACGCGAATACATTGAACAAATCAAACCCCAGTACAAATCAGTCGGAAAAGATGAAATTTTTTACGTTGCGCTTGATATGCTCAAAAACACAACAGGCGACTTTTCCAGAAAAGCAATTCTGGGGAACAATTTAACGGAACGCCCGGTAAAAATCGAATTCAGAGATTTGGGTTCGATAAACAAAGACTATGCCTCTTTTGACGCACTGGGCTGGAAAAAAGGCAAACGCCTTTATATTTTCATCAACCCGCGTCATAAAGACGCACCTCCAGGGGCTTTAGCAGCACTTTTATCGCATGAAGCCTTGCATCAGGATGAATACAACTCACTTGCCGAAGAAACTTACGCCTGGACTATGGAAGCCTCTGTCTGGTGCGAAATTCTGAATGAATTTCCGGAAAGCGGCGACGATAACCTTCATCCGCTCGTTGACAGAGAAAATACCCTCAAAAAATTGTTCGAAAAAGGCAATTACACAAATAAATACATTAAAAAAACCGTTGTCCAAAACGAAGGCTACAAAAACCTTCCCTCAACATCGCCGGGATTTGAAGATTTATAAATTTTTTACATAATTAATCGGGTTACATAAAAAGTATATTGATTATAAAAATCCCTTGATGTTAAATATTCGTATGAAGAAAAAACAGTTAATCTTATTTCTGATTATTGTAGTGGCGTTATTTGCTCTCAACGGATTATTTTTGAGGGTAAACAGCCCCATGTTCAGCGATAACTCGGAAGAAATGATTAACCGCGAACATGTTTCTTCTCAAAAACTTTTTGATAATACCTGGGAAACTATTCGGGAGAATTATTACGACGCAACAATGAACCATCAGGTATGGAACCGCTGGAAAACACATTATCACGGCAAAATCAAAACCGACGAAGATGCAAAAGTCGCAATCCAAACCATGCTTGAGAGCCTTGACGACCCGTATTCACGTTACATGAACAAGGCCGAATACGCCGATCAAAACACTTCAATCAACTCGAAAATCACAGGGATAGGCGTAAATATAGCAACAACATCCGGAAAGGTTCAGATAATAAGCGTTATGGAAGGCACGCCCGCGCAATTTGCAAACCTTCAAAACGGTGACATAATCACCTCGATTGACGGCAAAGACGTAAACGGACTTCCGCTATCAGATGTTGCAAATATGGTCAGAGGCCCGGAAAACACCTTTGTTGAGCTGTCAATATTGAGAGGCAAAGACAAATTCACCAAAAAAGTTATACGAAAAGAAATCAAAATAAAAACCGTGAGAAGTTCCGTTGACAAAAACATCGGCTACATCCAGATTATGACGTTCATCGGCTCAACCACCCCGAACGAATTTTTGGAAGCGCTTGAAAAAACAAAAAAATCCGACGGTTTGATTTTGGATTTACGCGGTAATACGGGCGGACTTTTGCCAAACGCAATATTTATCGCCAATTTATTTATACCGGAGGGGAATATCGTAAGCATTGTGGGCAGAAACGGCTACAGATATGATATTTACGCGCAGGATACGGAATTCAACGTAAATAAGCCGATGATAGTTCTTGTTGACGGGGCAAGCGCAAGCGCAAGCGAAATTCTGTCAGGTGCGCTGAAAGATTACAAAAAAGCAAAACTTTTAGGCTCCCAAACCTACGGAAAAGGCATGGTGCAAAAGATTATTCCTCTTCCGAACGAAACAGGTCTGAACCTCACAATTGCAAAATACTTAACCCCCAACGGCACGGATATCAATAAAAAAGGGATAACGCCGGATATTGAAGTCAATTTCACAATGGAGGACGTCAAAAAACAAAATGACGTCCAGCTTACGACCGCCAAATCAATCCTTAACGAAATGATAGGTCAAAAACTTGCCGAAAAATAAAACTAATCATACCAGTAATCGGCATTACCCCAGCGCCTAATCCATTCACCGCAAGTTGTACCGTTTAAATTACTATCACTTGATGTCCAATTTTTTGTACAATAATGTTTTATGTAACTATCATTATAATTATGCCCGCTGGGAAATATCCCTTTCGGTGTGACTTCAAAAACAAAATGATCGAGCCCTCTCCGGTTAGCTTTATTAAAAGATATAAAAGCATAAATTGCACCGCAATTATTTTCAACATCTATTTGATTACCGTCGGTATCAATATATGAATAACTGCATCCTTTATGAGGTTCCAGCCACATCAGACTAATGCCGTTATTAAAACGTGATTTTACATAATTCGTATCACCCGGCAAAATATAACGGATTTCGCCGGTCAGAGCAACAATATCTAAATCAGGCGGCAAACAACCTTTGGTATTATAACATTTTTCACTGACTCTCAAATATTTTGACAAAATATTTGCCATATCTTCAGCATTGTTCAAATTCCACGTTTGAGGCGCTCCGTTTTCCGCAACCGCCATCGTAAAAGCATTTGCCAAAGTTGAATATACCCACTTGAACTTCGTTACAGTAACTTTTTCCTGATAATCCGCAATAAGCGTCGGAATAGTCATTGCCGCCACAACGCCGATTATGCCGAGGGTTATCAAGACTTCGGCGAGGGTAAAGGCAATTTTCTTTTTAAAGTCGTTAAGACGATAAGACGTTAGGACGTTAAG
>CALVER010000105.1 GCA_944326625.1 Candidatus Gastranaerophilales bacterium
CTATTGTAGTGCCTTTTGTTCCCTCGCCCTACGGGAGAGGGCAAGGGAGAGGGGGCAAGAATTAAGATCCCGGAACAAGTCCGGGATGACAAAAATTTTGGTTCGCTTTGCAACGTTCAGGATGACATATAAAAAGCAATTTTGGAAAAAATCCGCTCAGATTAATCAATGAAACAACTTATTCCCTTATTTACTTATTCCCTTATTCACTTCTTATTACCTTCACCCGGGTTTTGGCAATTAGTGATAATTATAATATCTTTTCAAAAGATTGGTGTTATGTGTTGTAATATCAAGTTTATCGCCGTCGTCAATTTCGGGCTCGATGACGTTTAATTCCTGATTATGAGTTTTTTCGTACACGTCCATTTTTTTCTTAACTTTGTCAGCCAGCGGAGTTGCAATAAACGGAACTATTATACGTTTACCGACAATTGTTGCTGCTGCAATGTCCGCAACAAATTTGAATACGTTCAGGGCATCGGATTTAACCTTATTGTATTCTTTTTCAATCGGAAGTTTTCTGGAAACTGTTTCGCCTGCCTGAACTTGTTTCATACGAATTCTGGAGGCAATATTTTTAGCCATTTCCGGATTGAATGATTTTTTGAATAATTTATTAAATATCGGGCCGCTGTATTTTCTCATAGCAAAGAACATTGCAATTTGAGCGGCAATCATTAAAACGCCGTTTGTTAAGTCCAGAGCGGCAACGAATTTACGTTTTTCTTCCGGAATTTTTTTGTTATTCATACTCTGGGTAACGTATTTGTAGCAGCCAACACCGTCTTTCACGACGATTGATGTTACTGTTGCAAGTCCCAGTGCTTTTTCGGGGTCGATATTAAATTTATTTTCCGCCCATTTCATAGGTTTGCTTTTTTCGACGGCGCCGATTATTTTGGAGGTTGTTGATAAAATTTTATTGACAGGCATTATTTATCACCTCCGTTCTTTTTTACACCCGCAAGGCCGGGGAAGAAGATTTCCATAAATCTCGGATATACCCAGTTCAAAGCGTTGCAGGTAATCGGTAATGTAATACATACGCCGATGAGGATTTTTATAATCTGGTTCGGGGCTTTGTAATTATTTTCCACGAATTTTTTGTATAATTTTGCGATGTCTTTGTGGATTTTTTGTGCTAATTTTTCACCGTCAGAGTCAAAAGTATTGGTATCGTGAAGAATTGATTTGAGCAATCCGTCGGAAGTTTTGAACTGGCAGTTTTCGACAAGTGTTTTCATCGCATCGGTAATCGTTTCGGTTGTAGCTTTTTCCGGTGCTTTAATTTTATTAAGCTTAAGTCTTGTAATAGTTCTGTCGAGTTCTGAATTTCTTAAAGACATTGCTTTCAAGTATTCAGGGCCTGAAAATCTGCCGTTGCAGGCTTCTTTTATGGTATCAATACGTTGTAATGTTCTTGATACACGGCTTGCGCGGATATCGTCAGGTTTATCAAGAATTTCTTTTATTATTTCCTGAACTTCGGGGTCTTTTTCTTTCACGAGTGCGCTTTTCAAAATTTCATCAGTTTTTTTATAATATTTTTGAAGTTCTTTAGGATTTGTGGTTTGGTCAATTTCTTTTACCGGAATATCATTGAATATTTCTCTCAGGTGATTTTCGTTTGCGACAAGCGTTTTGGCTCTGTCTGTGTAGAACGCAAGACCGTTGTTGTCGATTTTTAATTTAACTGCATCAGCAATATAATCATCAATTTGTTTATTAATAAAGTCTGCGACAGTTGCGTTATTAAGCGCTCTTCTGCCGACTTTAATCCTGCCGGTTTCACGGAAGGTATCGGCTACATTCTGCAATTGTTCTTCAGCCTTTTTATCAACGGTTTCATTCAAAAGTGTATCAAAATTTTTGCGCTGATTTTTGATTGTGTCAAAGCCTTCTTTAAAACCGGCAAAAATTGACGGTTTTGTAATCCCTCTTTCTTTAAGTTTTTGTTTGGTAACGGTTTTCAAGTATGATTTGTTATTAATCGCTGATTGATCTACATTTATGCTTAAATTTCTTGAATATTCGGCATTATTGAAGATTTTATCCAGAAATTTATCAATCGGTTTTAATGCGCTTACCTGGAACAAAATCGCCAGTACTGCTGAAATCGGCTGTCTCATTGCCGTATATAATTTTGTGTTTTTAACTTCATCTTTTTGTTCTTTGGTAGAATTTTTCGGGGCTTTTACAAACGGGTTAAAACCTATGAATATCGGTGCAACAAGACCTGTTCCGAGTGCGGTTATCAAAATACCGCCGATTTCACCCTTCAGCCATTCCAAATTTTTCATTCTTTTTAAGACGTTTTTAGCAGGAAGCGAATTCGTAATTTCTTCTGACAACTTCCCGACTCCGCCCGTAAAATTCGGAGCATGGGCAATTTGGGGTGCTTTTTGACGCTTGTGGGCGTTTGCTGCCGCGTAATTTACCTTTTCTACTTTCATGACTTCTACCTTCTATATATATAGAGTTTCAAACAAAATTAAAATTGCTATCTCTGACTTAAATATTAAGTTTTGTAAAGTCATCACCTTTAAGCAGAATACGAAATTTTAACTTTATTCCCTAATCTTCCCAAGAGGGGATACATGTTAATTATACAACATAAATGAGGATGTCAAGCAGGACTTGCAAAAAAAACAGGAAGTTATAAAATATATAGAAAAAGGAATGATTATGAACAGATTTATAACAGCATTAAAGGAATTTTTGACCTCGTCAAACACAATAAAGATTTCGGCGCTGATAGGCTTTACCTGTCTTATGACGGCGGTTATCGCGTCTCAGAATTACTTTTTCCAGAATATTATAGAAAACGGGATAAGCAAACGCGATATTATTGCGCAAAAGACACTGACGGTTGTTGATGTAAAACGCACCGAACAGCACAGAAAAGAAGTTGCCTCAAAGGTAGAGCCTGTCCTGACATCCGCCGAGGATGAATTTATCAAGACAAACCTTGTTACAATGGAAAATTCCATTGTTCAGATAAGGAAAAAAGACACGGCAGATGCTGTTAAAATGGAGGAATTAAACACGCTTTTGGATCTTTCCGGCAACCCGCGAAAGGAATTCATCACGACATTCCTTTTAAAATCCGATGACGCAAGTCTTCATGAGGTATTTGACAAAGCAAACATGACGCTTGATAAGATTTTGCGGGTCGGAATAAGCGAAAGCGAGTACGAAAACAACGACATTCACCTTTTGGTTGTAAATAATATGGCAGCGAATGTTTCCAGACGCCAGATTTCAATAATCAGTGCGTTATTGGAGCAGGTAATTGTTCCTAACCTTGTGGTGGATGAATTTGCGACTGAAATTGCCCGCAAAAATGCCATGAATTCGGTTAAACCTTACGAAATAACTTTCCAAAAAGGTGACAAAATTCTGTTTGAGGGCGAACCCGTAACCCGTTTAAAGCGTGATGCTTTAAGACAGGCCGGATATAATGTTTATGAACTCAACTGGCAGGGGCTTTCAGCGATTTATATACTCGTATTTTTAGCGACAATCCTGTTTTTAGGGTATATGAAATTTTTCGAAAAAAGATTTTTGGAAAGCAGTTATCTTGCAATATCCGCGGTATTATCAATAATTATAGCGCTGATTGTTGCGGTTATTCCGACCGGTTTTTCGCCTTATATACTGCCGATTCCGGCGTATATGATTATGATGTCCATATTTTTGAATCCGAGAGTTGCGTGTATTGCGACGGTTATTCTTTCAACGGTGCTGGCCGCAGGCGCACAATACGACATCCAATGGCTTATAACCTTTATTTTGATGGCTGTTGTCTCAATGCTTGCAATTTCAAGAATCAGATATTCAAGACGATTTGACCTTATTAAAACCGGATTTCACATATCAATTGCGGGTCTGGTAATCGTTTTGAGCATTTATCTTCTGGAAAAATGCCTTATTGACGTAAGTAATATTTTAATCGTCCAGAACTGCGTATTTTTGTTCTTTAACGGTATATTAAGCTCAATAATCGCACTGGGGCTTTTCCCGATATTTGAAAGCGGATTTAAGATAATAACGCCGTACGGTTTGGCGGAACTTGCAGACCACAATCAGCCGCTTTTAAAGCGTTTGCAGTTTGAAGCTCCGGGAACATATCATCACAGCCTTATGGTGTCAAACCTTTGCGAAGCCGCTGCCGAAGCAATCGGCGCAAATCCGATTCTGGCACGTGTCGGCGCGTTTTACCATGACATAGGTAAATTAAAACGTCCGCTGTTTTTCGTGGAAAACCAGTCCTATTTCGGAATTGAAAACCCGCACACCAAGCTTAATCCGAGGTTGAGCAAAATGGTTATCACAGCACACCCCAAAGACGGTGTGGAGCTCGCCAAAGAATACGGACTTCCGCCGATTATCCATAATTTTATTCTGCAGCACCACGGCGAGGGGCTCGCAAGCTATTTTTACAATCAGGCAGTGCAGGAAGAAGGCATTGAAAACGTTAAGGAAGAACAATTCCGCTACACAGGCCCCAAGCCCAATACAAAAGAAACCGCTATTCTTATGATTGCCGACGCGGTTGAATCTGCCGTGCGGTCTTTGAAAAACCCCACCCCCGAAGAAATCGAAAGCATTATCGACAAAATTATCGTGGAAAGACTTAATGACACCCAGCTTGCGGACAGTCCTTTGACGCTTCACGATTTGAAGGTTATTGCCGCAACTTTCAGCAGAATTTTGCGGGGCATGCAGCATAACAGAATTAAATATCAGGAAAATCTTGCGGAAGAATTCGGCAAAAATAAAATTATTATGCCGAATAAAATTCTTGACGAAGATTTGGAAAATAAGATTAAACAGCTGGAACAGCGCTCTGATGACAATAATGACGACTAAAAAGATGAAAATTAACGTTTTTACCGAAAATATTACGGAAGATTTTGAAATTAATGAAAAAAAATTCATTGATACCGCCAAAAAAGTGCTGAAGTTTTATCTGGCCGAAATCTTTGACAAATCCTGCCTTTCGGGGTTTGACTTCAATACGATTTCGTTTGATATTTTGTATTGCAAAAGCGACAAAACCCATGAAATTAACCGTGAATACAGGAATAAAGACTATCCGGCGGACATAATTACTTTTGCGATATTTGCGGACAGCGAGGACAAATTTATATTTGACGGAGAGATTAACCTCGGGGAAATAATAATCGCGCTGGACAAGGTTAAGGAAGAATCCGAAAAAAAAGGTACGACGTTTGAGTATGAACTTGCGTTTTTGATAAGCCACGGGATAATGCATCTTTTGGGATTTGACCACCAAACGGAAGAAGATTATAATTTTGTTGTGGGATTACAGAATAAAGCGCTGGAAGGGATTTATGACAAAATATAAGGCTCAGGGGTTCTCAAATACATTTAAAAACGCACGAAAAGGCTTGCGGCTTGTGTTGAAAAGCGAAATTAACATAAGAGTTCACTTTTGCGCGGCGCTTTTAATCCTTTTGCTCGCGGTGTTTTTGGGATTTTCAGTGACAAAAATTTGTGTTTTGCTCCTGACGATTTCCGCGGTAATCTGCGCGGAGATGGTGAATTCAGCTATTGAATTTTCGCTTGACGCGGTATTTCATAACAAATATTCAAAACTTGTAGGAATGGCAAAAGACATATCCGCCGGCGCCGTAATGTTCACGACGTTTGTCGCAATCGCGGTCGGGCTTTTGTTGTTCGTGCCGGCGATTTTTGATCTGGTATTTTAATCCTTCGGGGGGT
>CALVER010000106.1 GCA_944326625.1 Candidatus Gastranaerophilales bacterium
ACATAATTAAAAAAGTCCTAGCTACACTAGGACATTTAATTCAAATTCTCGCTGAATTTGTATAGGGAGTTAAGAATGGTTTCAGGAATGTCGGTTCTTGGAACCATTTCCCTATATATACATTATAACTCATTTTCAGGCAATGTCAAGCATGGTAAAATAATTGCCCGAAAAAACTTTATACAATATAATAAAGTTATGAAAAAATTCAGTTTTTTAAATCAGTTTCCGGACGCGGTTATTGTAACCGATAAATTAGGGGATGTTGTTTTTCAAAACAATGCGTTTAAACGCAGATTTCCGAATTTTTCCAACTTAAAAAAATTCTCCCACAACATGAATTTTGACATCTGCCCTTTAAACAGCGAAAACATCGAAATCTATTCTCCCGTTTATCATGCGCTGAATTCAAAAGAGGACTTTTTTGCTTTTGTTTCATACGAAATCACAACAAATAATATATTGTATTTTTACCTGACAGCAATCAAAAAAAAGAAATACACGGTTATTTTTATGACGGACGTAACTGCCGAAAACGCGCTGGAAGTTTATAAATCACGATTGGAAAAACTGCAGGATAAATATAACCACCTTGAAGAAGAAAATCAGGATCTTCAAAAAATCCGGCAAAAAGCTCAATCTCAAGCTATTCGTATTGCTCTTATTAACAAAATGTCCAACATAATAAGAGAATCAATGGACATATCAAAAATCTTAAATTCCGCATTATCGGAACTTGCCATAATGTTTGGTGCTTACGAAGCTTATTATGCGTCAAATGATGACGGCAGTTTTTCTATAACGGAAGCTTTCGGAAACAAAAATAAAACCGGCAAAAAAATAAGGTTTGATGAAAAAACTTACAAACAGATAGTTTCAGGTGATATTTCAATAACCCACGCCATGATTGAATACATAGGCGCCGAACCTTTTAAGCAACCCGTGATGAGAATTATTGTCCCGATTTTCCACATGCAAAAATTAATAGGCATTATCGTTCTGTTAAGTTATCAAAAACGTGAACTGAATGAAGAACTGGAAATACTCGAAGCAATTTCATCTCAACTCGGCAACGCAATTATAAGAGCCGAACTCTATCAAAATAACATCAAAACTGTTCAAGAACTTCAAAATACCCTCAAAGAACTGAAAGAAACCCAAATTCAACTGATAAATTCAGAAAAAATGGCCTCCCTCGGTCAGTTAGTCGCAGGTGTAGCACACGAAATTAATACCCCGGTCGCCTCAATCAAATCAAATAATACTATTTTAAACAAATTCATCCCGCAGATTAACGACCCTGAAATCGCTGATATGCTCAAAGAAATAAACGAAATTGACCGCGAAGCAATTCAAAGAATCAGCAATATCGTAACTTCCCTCAAAAAATTCGTCAGACTTGATGAAGCCGAACTTCAAGAAGCCGATATCAATAAAGAAATCGATTTGACTCTTGATTTGATTAGACACGAAACAAAAAATCGTATTGAAATCGTAAAACACTACGGAAATCTTCCGCTTATAAAATGCTATCCGAATATGCTAAATCAAGTTTTCACCAATATTTTGATTAACGCATGCCAGGCAATTTCAGACAAAGGAATAATAGAAATTACAACTGAATATAACGATAAAAAGTTAATTGTAAAGATAAAAGATAACGGAAAAGGAATACCCGAAGATCAGCTCAACAAGATATTTACAGCCGGTTTTACAACAAAAGGAGTAGGCGTCGGGACAGGACTCGGTTTAGCAATTTGCAGCAAGATAATTGAAAAGCATAACGGCGAAATATTGGTAAACAGTGAAGTTGGCAAGGGCAGTGAATTTATTATTACTATCTGTAGTGAGTAGTATTATATTAAGTTTTGTAACACGGATTACACAACTATATCTGTATTATACGTATTTTTAAAAAAACAATTAATAAAAAACTTAAAATAATACATTTAACCCAAGAATTTGTTCAAAAAATATGTTATATTATAAATATAAAGTGTGAGTGTTACCCTTATTATTTTCTCACAATAGGTACAGTAAAAGGAATTGTTACAGAAAATTAAGTAGAAAGTTATAAAAAAGGCAATTAAATTCAACACAAATTTTTTATATTAAATGTAGGTGTGAATTTATTACTTTAGTGTCGGAGGAAAATAATGACAATTAGTGTGAACAGCAAGAAAAAACAAGTAAAAAAGACATTTGACGAATTATTAATGGATTTAAAAACAAGCAACTCAGAAAAAGTCAGATACAACGCGGCACGAGTATTAGGCGAGATGGGTGACTCCAAAGCAGTTGAACCGTTGATTGATGTATTAAAACATGACAAAAACGGCTCTGTAAGATTATATGCAGCACGTGCTTTAGGCGAACTCGGCGATTCAAAAGCCACAATTCATTTGATTGAATCTTTACGTGAAGACAGAAACGTTGATGTAAGAGTTCGTGCAGCAAGAGCATTAGGCAGATTAGGCGGCGAAATCGTTGTTGAACCGTTAGTTGAAGCCTTGAATGATGAAAACCCGCAGGTTTGTATAACAGCAACTGATGCTTTGATTGAAATCGGCGATGTTGCAACAGATGCCCTGATTGCATCATTAGATCACGAAAAAGTCAACGTAAGATGCGACGCAACCCGTGCTTTAGGCGAAATCGGAAACAAAAAAGCCGTTGATAAAGTTATAAATATGTTATATGACGAATGGGTTAACGTAAGAATTTACGCAGTAACTTCACTCGGCAAATTAAACGATACAAAAGCTGTACCTGCATTAATTGACGTTATGAAAAATCGTAATGAAAATGAACTGGTCAGAGCAGGTGCCGCAGCTGCATTAGGTGTCTTGAGGGATCAAAGAGCACTGCTTCCTTTAAGAGAATTGATTATGGAAGCTGAAGAATTGGGCGAATTGGAAGATACAGCATTAAAATCTTTCAAAAAGATTATGGCTGCAAACTGGCAATCAATTCCCGGTGCTACCGCTCAGAAAAAACCTGTTGCAACTTTCTAAGATTTAAATGAAAGGAATAAAGCACTCTCAATATTGAGAGTGCTTTTTTAATATAGCAAAACCGGACAATTTTATTTTTAAAAATATTTTACAATAATGTTTTTATGCAAAACTCACTGTGGTACTATTCATTAAACAAATCACCGCTGACCCCGCCGGCGGCAGTATTTCCGATTGCGTGGACAATACTTTATATAATGATAGCGCTTTCCCTGTTTTTCTATATTAAAGACGGCTTAAGGCAGGAAAAAATCATTCCGCTTGTAATATTTATCACACAAATAATATTAAACCTGCTCTGGACGCCCGTATTTTTCGAATCGCACGATATCAAACTCGCATTTTTTATCATAATCGCGCTCATAATTCTTGTTTTTATAAATATTATACTGTTTTATAAAAAATCAAAAACCGCTGCGTTTCTGCTGATTCCGTATTTTCTCTGGCTGATTTTTGCGGCATATCTAAATTACGAAATTATTAAATTAAACTTGAATATGTATTGACAAAATCAAAAAAATATTGTACAATAAAATTAATGAAAAAGGGCTGCGGGAAAAATAAAGAATGTCAAAAATGGGGCGGCAAGAGATTGAATGCCGGCCGAAAAAAGACATGCCTGAATAAAATTCCGTTTAACAGGAGAATTAACGAAAACGTACTAAAGATATTAAAAGAGTATGCGACATTGCACAACATAACCGAAACGGAAGCATTGGAAAGTGCGATATTGCTGCAGTCAAATACAGACAAATTAAAAGGAGATAGGATTATGAAAATTGCCGTACCGACAGCAGAAGGGAAATTATGTTCACATTTCGGACACTGCGAGTCATTTACATTTGTTGAGGTAAACCCTGAAACAAAAGAAATTTTAAATATGGAAACAAAGGTTCCTGAAGAAGGAATAAGCTGCCAGAGCGCAAGCTGGATATCAGAACAAGGAGCAAATGTAGTTTTGGCAGGCGGAATGGGGCAGCGACCGCTTGGAATATTCAGCCAAAACGGAGTAAAAGTTATATCCGGCTGTCCTGAAATGCCGATTGAAGATGTTGTAAATTCCTATATGAATTCAACACTTGTGACGGGTGAGAACTCTTGCGGCGGCGAACACAGCCACTGTCACGGACATCACCACCGTCACTGCCATAAAGGTGAATAAATTTAAAAAAAGCCACTTTCTGATGAAAGTGGCTTTTTTACAAAAATCAAATTTAGCACGCTTTTACGATTTCGTAAGCCACATCGGCAGTAATGGCGCCTTTTTCACCAAAAGCAACATTACGTTTTCTGAAACGGTCACGAATTTTTTCAGCAGCTTCTTCAGGGTTTATACCGTAATCCGCAAGTCTTGTTTTCATACCTATTGAGTTATAAAATTCTTCAATCTTATCAATAGCCATATCAGCTGCCTTCAAATCAACAGACTCATTAATTCCGAAAACTTCACGTGCAATTTTTGCGAGTTTGTAGGATTTTGCGACCTTTTGATTTCTCAACAAACGCGGCTGAACAATCGCAAGGCTTTGACCATGATCGATTCCGTAAAATGCAGTCAATTCATGTCCTATCATATGTGTTGACCAGTCCTGAGGCACGCCGCAAGAAATCCAGTAGTTTAAGCCGCAAGTCGCACACCAGAAAAGATTTGCTCTTGCGTCATAATCTTTAGGGTTTGCCAGCACTTTCGGCGCTTCCGATATAAGTGTTCTTAAGATTCCCATTGCCCAAATATCCTGAAGCGGTGAATTTACATCATAAGTGCAATTAAATTCCATTGTATGAACAAAAGTATCCACAACGCCGTTGATAGTCTGTCTTTCAGGCAAAGAGAAAGTAACTGTGGGGTCAATAACAGAAAATTTCGGGAACACATTCAGATTGTGGAAAGCAAGCTTTTCGCTTGTAGAAATTCTTGAAATAACACCGCCGTTATTCATTTCAGAACCCGTTGCAGGAAGCGTAATCACATCCGCCAATTCAATTGCTGACGCCGGATGCTCGGCTCTAATCATAATAGCATCATAAGCATCATCCCCGTCGTATTTAGAGGCAAGCGCAATAAATTTTGTTCCGTCAAGAACAGAGCCTCCGCCTACGGCAAGCAAAAAGTTTACGCCCTCTTTTTTAACGATTTCAACAGCTTTTGCCAGAGTTTCATATTTAGGATTCGGCTCAATCCCGCCGAATTCCAACAAATCATAACCCTCAAGTGCTTTTTTTACCTGATCGTAAACCCCGTTTTTCTTAATAGACCCCCCGCCGTAAGTCATTAAAATCTTTCTGTCACGCGGAATAAGTCTTGAAAGCTCCTTTATGGTATCTTTACCGAACACAACACGCGTCGGACCGTAAAATTCAAAATTCTGCATAATTCACTCCTCTCTTTTACAAAATTATAATAATCTATTTTGCAAAACACGTCAATCAAAATTTTTGTTTTGATACTGTTGCCCGAATATAGAAACATAATAGCGTAAGTCGTATTCTGAAATTATTCAATATAACCACGGCTGACAAAACTTGTTCAAAATAAATAGTGTTCACACAATGCACATGGTATATAATATTAAAAGCCCGAAACCTTTATAGTTCGGGCTTTTTAAATGGAGGAGGAGGTGGGATTCGAAC
>CALVER010000107.1 GCA_944326625.1 Candidatus Gastranaerophilales bacterium
TACGAAATAGTTGAAAAAATGATGTCAGAACACAAAGTTATCCAAAACCCTGCAATAGACGAAATCTTTGAAGTCGACAAAGACATCCGCAAAAAAACAAAAGAATTTATTAAAAATTATGCCAAATAGAACTTTCAACAAAATAATCTGCCAAAGAATAGCAGACTTAAGAAAACAGCACAATTTAACGCTGGAACAACTTGCATATCAAAGCGGCATTTCTAAAGGCGGATTAAGTGAGATTGAAAAAAATATGAAAGAGCCGCGTGCATATACAATTATTAAAATCTGTACAGGGCTTGGAATTACAATGAAAGATTTCTTTGACTTCAAAGAAATTAACGATTTTATGAATGAATTATAAAATATCCAGCGGGTCCACATCTATTGTGAGCTTAATATCTTTTGGCATTGTGATTTTGTTCAAAAAACTTGAAATAAATCTGTGACCTTTTTCGTCCATTTTGTTTTTAATAAGGATTTGGAAACGATACTGCCCGTTGAGCCGCTCGATTACACAGTTTGTGGGACCCAAAACCTCAAGCCGCTCGGATATTCCGTATTTTTCAACCATTGTACAAAGTCTCAAGGCAATCTCCTGTGCTGATTTTTCAGCGCGGAAGTTGTTTTCACAAGCCAAAACAAGTCTTATAATCTGGCTGAAAGGCGGGTAATCAAATTCCTCACGGGCAGCAATTTCTTTTTCAAAAAATTCACCGTAATTTTGGGATTTAGCACTTTCAAGCGCATAAAATTCAGGGTTATAAGTTTGAAAAAACACACGTCCCGCGAAATCTCCGCGTCCGGCACGCCCAGCCACCTGCGTCAAAAGCTGAAATCCGCGCTCTGATGCTCTGAAATCCGGCAGGTTAAAGCTTGCATCAGCTGAAATAACCCCGACAAGCGTAACATTCGGGTTATCCAAACCTTTTGCAATCATCTGCGTGCCGACCAGAATATCTATATCCCCCTTTTGAAATCGCTCCAAAAGCCTTATGTGTTCGCCTTTTCTGACAAGAATGTCGCTGTCGATACGTTCAACTTTTTTATCCGGATAAAGCTCTTTGATGTACTGTTCAATCTTCTGGGTGCCTGTTCCGCTGTTTTTCAAAGCATCCGAGCCGCATTCGGGACAAAAATCAGGAAAGCTTTCACTGTGGTTGCAATAGTGACATTTCAAACGCTGTTCACGCGCGTGCCAGATCATCGGGATAGCGCAATTAGGGCATTCAATTACATGCCCGCATGCCTGACACTGGGTAAACGTTGAAAACCCGCGGCGATTAATCAACAAAATCACCTGCTGATTATTCTCTAAAGTTTCATTAATCGCGACCTGCAAAGGCTTTGAAATCACATTTTTGTAAGCCGCGCGGCCGTATTCCTGCATATTTATGACGGTAACCGGCGGAACTTTTGCGTCATTATATCTTTTTCTAAGCTCAAAAAGATTACCGGAATTCACTGCCCTGTAGTAAACCGAAATATCGGGCGTTGCAGATCCCAATAAAAGCGGACAGTTATGAAATTCGGCAAGTTTACGCGCAACAACACGCGCATCATATCTTGGCGCAGGATTTGTTTGCTTATAGGCGCCTTCGTGCTCCTCATCAATTATAATTAAGCCGATATTTTGCAATGGTGCAAAAACAGCTGAACGAGCACCCGCAAGTATTTTAATTTCATTTTTGTATAATTTTTGCCATACATCATACCTTTCGCCGTCAGAAATGCTGCTGTGCCATATTGCAACGTCATCAGTGCCGAATTTTTTCGCCAGACGCTTAGTTAATTGTGATGCAAGTGCGATTTCCGGCACTAAGAACAAAACATTTTTACCTGCTTTGATTGTATCGTCAATTAATTTAAAATAAACTTCCGTTTTGCCGCTTGCCGTAACACCATGTAATAATATTGTTTTATTACCTTCAGCTTTATTTTTTATCCCTTCGTAGACTTTTTGCTGATCGGGTGAAAGTTCAAACAGCGGTTCTTTTTCCGTAATTTTTAATATATCTAGCGGGTTGCGGTATAATTCTTCCGCCGTAATCTTTAAACAGCCAAGTTCTTCAAGTTTTTTAATGGTATTACGCGTTGTTTTTGCCTGACGTTCAAACAAAATCAAAGGCATTTTGCCGGATATTTGCAAAATTTCCAGAACCTCTTTTTGCCTCTTTGTCGCCCCGTCAAACTTTACAAATTCAACCGCCTGTTCGGTTTTTGAAGCTTTTTCAATTAATTTCAAAGGAATTGCCGCGTTCAAAACAGTAACCAGATCACAGCAGTAGTAATTTGCAACCCATTCAAGTAATTTTAAATAATCAATGGAAAAAAGCGGCTTTTCATCAAGAATTTTGCTTATCTTTTTTACCTTAAAATCACCCGGCAGATAACCCGAAAACCCCACACAAAAAGCATTAATAAGCCCCTGACGCCCGAAAGGCACCAGAATCGCCTGACCGATTTGAATTTTATCCTTCATCTCATCAGGGATTAAATAACTGAAAGTTTTTACCCCCAGCCCTTTTATATTCACAAGAGCAAGAGCGTATTTCATTATTCCTCAGCCATAAATTCTTTTCTTGCTTCCTGTATAGCTTCTTCCAAAAGATCAAGCTGATCGGGAGTAAAGGTTACGCCTTTTTTGGTCGGAAGCCAGCTTGCACCGCCGTCGGTTGTATAGAATATTCTCATATTAAGGTAACTTTTGCCTTTATATTCACTGATAGAAATCTGTAACTGCTCTGTTTCACTTCTCTCAATAACTGCCAAATTTTTTGCGTCTGCCATAATTTTTCCTCCTTAACTAATAAAATTATAATAACACAAATTTTTTGTTTTATGCTAAAATAAAATGACAAAAGGAGAGAAATTATGATAAAAGTTGCAGTATGCGGAGCTTTAGGCAAAATGGGAAAAGAAGTTGTTAATGCGGTTAAAGAACATCCTGCAACAGAACTTGCAGCACAAATTGATATTGTACCGGCGGAAGGTGTTTTCCAATCAATTGATGAGGCTTCAAAAAATTGCAAAATTGACGTAGTAATTGATTTTACCCAGCCGAAATCAATCTATGAAAATGCAAAATACTGCCTTACACACAATATAAAAATCGTAATCGGCACAACCGGATTAACCGACGAACAAATCAACGAGCTTGAAAAACTCTCCAAAGAAAATAATACAGGCTGTTTTATTGCGCCGAATTTTTCAACGGGTGCGGTTTTGATGATGAAATGCGCAGAACTTTGCGCAAAATACTTTGACAATGCGGAAATTATTGAACTTCACCACAACCAGAAAAAAGATGCCCCATCAGGCACGGCAATAAAAACAGCATTAATGATGTCAAAAGCAAAAGAAAGTTTCACCACGGGCAACTCGCCTGAAACCGAAACAATTCAAGGTTCAAGAGGCGGTGCATCCTACTCTGATATTCATATACATTCTGTCAGAATGCCGGGGTATATGGCATCACAAGAAGTTATTTTCGGCTCTATTGGACAAACTTTAACCATAAGACACGATTCAACTGACAGAAAATGTTACATGCCGGGGATTTTGCTTGCGACAAAACACGTTGTTCAGCATAACAATTTTGTTTACGGATTGGAAAATATTCTTTAGAGTTTGTAAACAACTTGATAAGAATCTTAAAAATTGATATAATAAATTTGTAACATAATAAATTGGAGGCTTAAGATATGGGCGCAAATACGCATTACAACTATATTCCTGTCAGGGGGGGGGGGCAGATTCTGAATTTGCTTGTTTAACCTCCTCAAATAAACTTGACTTTTTGGCTAACCAAAACTATAATTTAGGTATAGGTAATTATAGATTTGGAGATTCTATGAAAAAACTTGGTTTTACCTTGGCTGAAGTTTTAATTACTTTGGGAATTATCGGCGTTGTCGCAGCCATGACTATTCCGACTTTGATTGCAAATTATCAGGAGAAACAAACCATTTCCAGACTTACTAAGGCGTACGCAACAATTAGTAACGCTTATCAAATGGCTAAGGTTGAAAACGGCGAATTATCTGCCTGGGGGTTTACTGGAAACTCTACTAACGGAACAACCGATGAAGACGGCAACTACGAAATCGCAGATGCAACTGTTAACAACTCAAATCTTTTCTGGGCTAAAATGGTTCCATATTTAAAAGTTGTCAAACATACTGATACAACAAAAGATAATTATCAGTTTGATACATACACACTTGATGGAAGACGATCCGGTATGCTTACGATGTCAACTGTCGAACTCGCAGACGGCACAACTTTCTTCGGAGGTTATATAGGCGATTATAGATGTTCTGATACCGCCGTTACTTGTGGCGACTTTGCTGTTGATATAAATGGTATTAATACGGAGCCAAATACATTTGGTAAAGATATTTTTTATTTTGATGTAACTAAAAACGGAATAAAACCTCAAGGAAGGGAAGAAAGACGACCTTTTGATGATTACTGCAATATGACAAAAACTTCAACAGATTTTAACGGCTACGGCTGTGCTGCATGGATTTTGCAGAATAAAAACATGGATTATCTGAAATGTAATGACCTTACATGGGATGGCAAACACACTTGTGATTAATAATTTTGTGATATAATCTTTTCACAAGAGAGGAAAATATCATGAGAAAACCAAATATTGCAATTTTAGGCGCTACAGGTGTTGTAGGCAGAGAGATTTTAAAAATTATGGATGAGCTTAATGTTCAATATAATGAACTTAAGCTTTTATCCAGTGCCAAAAGTGCAGGGAAAAAACTTGAATTTCAAGGTAAAAAATACATAGTTGAAGAAGCCAAACCTGAATCTTTTGACGGAATTAATATCGTAATAGCATCTGCAGGCGGTTCAACTTCCAAAAAATTCGCGCCCGAAATTGTAAAACGCGGCGGGGTTTTGATTGATAATTCATCAGCTTTCAGAATGGAAGAGGATGTTCCTCTTGTCATTGCCGGAGTAAACGATGAGGATTTGAAAAAACACAAAGGTATTATTGCGAATCCGAATTGTTCAACGTCACAATTAATGCTTGTTTTAAAACCTTTGCACGACAAAGCCAAAATTAAACGATTGATTGTATCAACTTATCAATCAGTTTCCGGTGCAGGGCTTGCTGCAATAAATGAACTAACTGCAGATACAAAGGCAAACCTTGCAGGTGAAAAGTTTGAAAATGTATGTTTCAAAAAACCGATTTCTTTCAACGTAATCCCGCAGATTGATGTATTTTGCGAAAACGGTTACACAAAAGAAGAAATGAAGGTTACAAATGAAACTAAAAAAATTCTTCACCTGTCAGCTGATACCCCGATTTCATGCACGGCTGTAAGAGTTCCTGTTTACAGAGGTCATAGCGAAGCGGTAGATATAGAGTTTGAAAATAAACTTACACCCGATGAAGCCAGAGGAATTCTCAAAAATTCTTTTGGAGTAAAAGTTATAGATAATCCTGATAATTTTGAATACCCGACAACTCGTGATGCAGAATTTGTTGATCCTGTGTTTGTAGGTCGTATAAGAAAAAATATTGCATTTGAAAACGGCATAACTTTATGGTGTGTGGCAGATAACCTCAGAATTGGCGCCGCACTTAATACAGTCAGGATTTG
>CALVER010000108.1 GCA_944326625.1 Candidatus Gastranaerophilales bacterium
CGTCGACACCTCAGGATGACATAAAAAATAATTACCTGCGGAGGTTAAGCTACTGCCCCCCCCCCCTGGATGAAATGTAGTCATAATGCGTATTTGCGCCCATTTTTTTTACCTCCGTTTATCATGTTACAAATGTATTATAACAATTTTATTTAATTTATGCAATAAAAATTATTTATCCACGCTTTTGTTGTGTTTAATTATGCTTATAAGTTCTGTCACATCCTGCGAGGGCTGAATACGTTGTGCAAGTTCCGCATATTCAAGTGCTGCGTCATATTTTTTCATATTCATATAGATATACGCATAATTGTAGTAGATTATGAACTTTTCATTATCCGTATTGGCTGTATCAAGTGCGGATTGCAGGGCGTCAAGGGCTTTTTTGTATTCTTTCAGATCCGCGTAAGCTCCGGCAAGGTTTATGTAGCCGACTGCAATATCGGGTGATGAATTTATGTAATCTTTTGCTTCTTCTACTTTTTTCTGAGCAATTTCTTCTCTGCTCCCGAGAATTACAGGTGTATAAATAAGTCCTTTTTTGGAGGTGTAAGGTTTATCGGTTATTGTGGGCTCCAGCATATAAAGAAGTTTTAACGTGTTTACGTCATTTCCTGAAAGATAGTGAAAATCTTCCCTGTACGGCGTAAAAATGTCATTGCCTTGAGTCTGCAGGTACATCAAATCATCCGTGCTGTAGCTGTGTCCCATAATCCCGAGCGCGTGACCCATTTCATGAAGGACGGTATTATAGACTTCTTTGTCTGAAAAATATTCTCCTGCAGGGTTTTTGTCATAAATTGTAATCTTCATGTTTTTGAGTCTGTGACCGGAGATTTTCGGGCTTGTGTAACCCACGACAAATTTACATACGCCGTTGTTGTCGCAAATATTATCGGGCATTTTATCAAATTGGATTATAATTTGAGCGTTATTTTTCTTCTCAGTTGTTTTAAAGCTTACAAAGTCAACTGATTTGTCCCACTGACTGAGCGCTCTTGAAACTGCCGACGTATAGTAATCGGGCAGGCCGGTAAGATTTTTGAAGTCAATGTAAACTTTCAGCGGAAAAGAATTTTTGTTCCAGCGGATTATATTTGCATCCGAAGGAGCCTGTTCAATGTAGTTGTCTCCCATATTGGAGTGAATATTTCTTTTCCATTCGGTAATTTTATCGTGCGCCAAAATGCTTGCACTGTCATCTTTGTCGTCGTTTGCGAATTTGTACATTGCTTTTTGGACTTTGTATGTCGGTTTAAGGTTAGCAAGAGTTTTTACGAAATAGTATCTGTAGTCTCTGTTGTCGTGCTTAAAAATCAGGGCTTTGTTGAAATATCCGAGTGCGGAGGTGTATTTTTGATCTTCAAACAATGCCTTACCGCGCCAGAAAAGAATTTTAGGCGTCAAAATCGTTGTTATGCCGTACGCGGCAATAATAACAATAATCCCTAAAAATAAATCCCTAGTTTTCAGGCTCATCCTCTATCCTTTTTTCCAAATCCAGCATTTTTGCAAGAGCTTTGGTGTCGCCTTTAAGCTTAAAGTATTCCGCAAATTTTGGTGTGGTTTTTAAGTTAAAGCTCCTGCCGTTTTTATCTTTTGTTCTTGAAATCAGACCTTTTTCCAAAAGCTCCTGAACATGTTCATAAGCGTTGGAGCCGCGCATATCTTTCAGCGCGGATTGCCTTATGGGTTCTTTTAGCGCTATAACTGAAAGTGTTCTTAAGACCGCGGGTTTTAACTCAACAGGACAAAGCTTTTCGACAATATCCATGTGTTCTTCCTTAACCTGCAGAATATAGCCGTTTTCATCGTCAATTTCCAGCGCGCCGTCGCGGGAAGAGTAATCCATAATTAAATCAAGCAAAGCTTCTTCAACGGCTTCCGTGTCTGTTTCAAGAATTTCCGCGATTTCTTTTGCGCTTAAAGCTTTAGCTGTCGTGAACAAAACAGCTTCAATTCTGGATTTCAGCTGTTCCATTTTCTTCTCCTTCTCGTGCGGGTGCTCCTTTTACAACGTACAAATCAGAATAAAATTTGTCCTGTTTTAAATCATAATCGGTTTCGGCCGTCAAAAACAAAAGTGCTATATATGCGCTTATTTTATCCATGCCGAGCAAAGTGAGTTCATTCAATTCAATTTTTTCTTCGCGTTCAAAAATCTGCGATAAATTTTCTTTCAGCTTCAAAACGCAATCTTCAATATATTCTTCGTGCGCCAGATTTATAATATCATCCGGTGTAAACCTTGAATAAGACTGCACTCTGCGTCTGGCTCTTTCATGCGCCTGCTGCAGCGACTGTTTTTTCTCTAATTTTTCGTAAAACTGTAATTGTCTGATTAAATCACGCAGGGTTACAACGCGGTTTCTGTTAAGTCTTACGCTTGTGCGTCTTTGCAGAACATCGTCAATTGATACGACATTGCTTGTCGGCATGAATTCTTCATCTTGGGGATATTCAACAATAAATCCGTCATCGTCGTATTCAAGCCCTTCGGTGTAATCGGGTTCGCCGATTTGTAAAATTTCTTCATTACCTTCAAGAACATTTGATTTTAATTTAAGAAGAACTGCTGCAAAAAGAAATGTTCTTCCCGTCAGGCGCAGGTTTTGAGATTTCATCTCGCAGATATGCGCGAGGTATTTATCCGTAACATCAATAATATCAACGTTCCACGGATCAATTTTTCCTGCTTTTGCCATGGAAACAAGGATACCGATGCCTTCATCTTCATTAGTTTGAACTAATTCGGGGAGGGTTGTACTGTTGATGTCGTAATGTATTGCTGCCTCGTTATTCATCGTCTCTTAATTTAATCCCTGTAACTCTTGTGATGCCTTTTTCTTTTTGCGTAACACCGATTGTCCTATTAGCTGATTCTATCATAGGTTTTCTGTGACTAACTACTATAAATTGCGTATCTTTTGACTGGTTCTGCACCATATGGGCGATACGTTCAACGTTCATTGTGTCGAGGCTGGCATCAACCTCGTCAAATGCGTAGAAAGGCGCCGGCATATAGCGTTGAATTGCAAATACAAATGCCAAAGCGGTTAAAGATTTTTCGCCGCCTGACATACTTTCAAGCCTTTGAAGTTTTTTATCTCTTGGCTGAGCTTCAATTGTCAGACCGCCCGAGAGCGGGTCATCAGGATTTTCAAGCTTTAATTCGCCTTCACCTTCCGAGAGCTGGTGGAAAACATCTTTGAAGTTTTCATTTATGTTGTTGTAAGTTTTCATAAATGTTTCTTTTTTAAGCTGTTCATAGCCGTGCATTCTGTCAAGAATTTCTTTCCTTTCTTTTGAAAGGGTTTCAATCTGGAGTTTTAGTTCTTCCTGACGGGCAAGAACTTCTTCATACGCCGCAAGCGCGCGCATGTTGACGTCGCCCAATTCTTCCATTCTGCGTTCCAGTCGCTGAATTTTTGACGTGATTTCATCTATTGAAATGTTAACCGGTTCAAGTTTGTTAATTTCAACGCCGGAATTTTCCAGAACTTCGCGCGCCTGATCCATTTGCGGTTCAAGCTCTCTGCGGCGGGCTTTGAAAGATTCAATCTGTTCCGCAATTCGTTCAATATCGGTTGTTTTGATGTGTTTTTGTTTCTCCAGTTCGATTAAATCATTGTTAATCTCATCACGTTCTTTTAGCAATTTGCCGAGTTTTTCTTCGATTTCGTCAATTTGCTCTTTTAAACCTTCAATTTTTTGGTTCAAAACTTCGATATCTGCTTTGTATTGCGTTTTATCTTCTTCAAGCTTCAAATTATTTTTTTCTATTGAATCAATTTCTTCGTTTTTGGTTTCAATTAAATTGACGTGGAAAGTAATCTGGCGGTTAAGCTCATTCACGTCATTATTTGCATTCATAAGGTTTGTCTGCAGACGTTTTATTTCAAATTCAACGCCTTCGGTTTTTTCTTTGAGTTCTTTTAAATCCTTGTCGTTAATGAGTTTTTCAACTTCTTCAATCTGAGTTTGAGCGGTTGAAATTTTTTCTAAGATTTGAACGTGATTTTCTTCCATTTTATCAAGTTTTTTGTTCAAATCCTCAATTTTTGGTGCCGTAATTTTAATAAATTCAGCTTTTTCTGCCAGAATTGTTTCGCTCTGATCATAATTTTTATTCATACTGTCGAGTTCGATTTTTGATTTGCTGAATTCACTCATTGAGTCTGAATAATTTGTTCTGACAGTATCAAGTTTCTGTTCAAGTTCTGTTTTTTTCTTTTCCAGTGCGGACAATTTATCTTCCATATCTTTCAGTCTGATTTTGAAAGTTTCAAGCTCCGCATCGTCATTCTGGCTGAAGCTTAAGCCCGTACGTCTGACTGAACCGCCGGTGATTGAACCTGATTTTTCAAAAAGTTCGCCCTGTAAAGTTACCATACGGTATCTTCCGATAAGCTTTTTGGCGCATTCCATATCCTCGACAACAAGCGTATCGCCTACTGCGTAGAAAAACGCGTTCAGGTATTTGTCCTCAAAGTCTACAAGATTTATTGCAAAATCAATTACGCCTTTGTCCTTTGGCAATTGAAGTTTTGCGGGAGCTTTTTGAACTTTATTCAGCGGAATAAACGTTGCTCTGCCCGCATTTGAAGATTTTAAAAGTTCAATTGCAACTGATGCAACATGTTCATCATCAACGACCAGATGAGCCATTCTGCCGCCGAAAGCAACTTCCATTGCTGTTGAATATTCTTTATCAACCGTGCCGAGTTTTACAAGCGGGGCGTGGACGCCTTTGAGGTTCGCGCCCATAATTGTATCTATTGCGCGTCCGAAATTCGCATCTTCAAAGGCTTGTTTTTTAGCTTCCATTGATGAAATTTTTCTGTATGCCATTTGAATATTGTAATTCAGGTCATTAATCTCATTTTTTGTTGTATCCAAATCGTGCAGGGTGTTTTGCTGAATAATTTTAAAATCCTGCAGCTCTTTTTCTAATTGTTCAACAAGTTCTTTTTTTAAGGATTGATTTTCGCTGAAGTTCCGCTTCATTTCTTCAAGTTCGGCAAGCTTGGCTTTGGCTTCATCAAGTTCTTTTTGAAGATTTTTAAGCTCATTTTCAAGCGGCAGACGTTCTTTTATCAAACTGTTTTCTTTGTCTTGAAGGTTTTCAAGCTCTTTTCTTAATGTGTTTCTGCGCTCAATATGCTGGTCTGCGGTCGCATTAAGACCTGTCATGTCCTCTAAGATTTTCTTTAATTCTTCGTTTTTGTCTGCAATATTTTTTTCAATAAGTTTGATTTCATCATTTTTAAGGTTTATTTTTAACTTGAAATCTTCGATTTTGTGATTGAAAGTTTCTATGCCGTTTTTGGCGTTTTCAATTGAGCGGAGTCCGTCGTGGATTTGTTTGTCGGCATAAATAGTTGCGTTATTTTTTCTGTCAATTTCGCCTTTTAATTCTTCTTCCTGTTTCTTTAAATTAATCTGCTGCTGTTCGCCTTCTTCTTTTAATTTGTCGGAAATCTCCTGATATTTTTGTTTAATCAAATTCAGACGCTCGTCCAAATCCTTGCTTTTAACTTCTTCTTCTTTTTTCTTTTTGGTAAATTCAAGGATATTTTCATGTGCCTGTTCAAGATTTCTTTTTATGTCAAAAAAGCGGAC
>CALVER010000109.1 GCA_944326625.1 Candidatus Gastranaerophilales bacterium
ATGTTCAGTGTGTTGTCGTGGCTCAGCCACCCAAAACCCTTGTTAAATCTACCTAGAGGAGACGCCCCCCCCCGTTTTGCAAAAATTTCTCAAATTTCATAAGCTTTTTCTCCTTTTTTATGTATTTTATTTTAGCAAATTTTTTATTTTTTGGCAATAACAAATACTTTATTTCAGTTCAAAATCATTCACAAGCAATACCTGAATTTCGCCCGGCATAAGATTAACTTTAAATTTATCTTTTTCGGAAACAGGAGCCGTATCCATTTGAACAGGTATGGTCAATAATGAATCATTATAATGCGGAACTTTTATAACGGCTTCGCTGATTGCCCGAAAATTCATATTACCGAACACTAAAATTGTAGTTTTGTTATAAGAAATTCCATAAGCAAAAACGGCTTCATTATTTGTTTTCAGCTCAACAAAATTGCCGTTAGCGACAACAGGTGCGATAAATTGTTTAAAGCCGTTTGCCATAACAAAATCGCGTTTAAAATTAGTATTTTTACCTCCCGGCTGACGTGAAAAATTGAATATATCAAGTTTCCCGCGATGAACAAAATAATATTCGTCATCAGTAGAAGTTGAACGGGCTTTTTTATTGCCCCACAAATAAATATAATTGTCACATGTATCAAAACCGTCAACATAATAAGAATTTACAGGCAAAGTGGAATTAAGCCACAAAATCATATTACTGTATTGTTCTCCGTTAATCAGAACAGGGCTTAATTCATCGTGGGTCGTAAAACTTCCGATAACAGCCTTAGGCTCTGCAAACTTATTTTTTAAAGAATTTGTAAATTTTATGTGCTCCATTAATTCAGAAGCCGTACGCCAATCTTTCATTTTAAAATAGCTGGCATAAAAACCGTCAAATCCGGCTTCCAAAAGCTTGTCATAAAGAGTAAAAACAGCATCGGGAAAAACAGCCTCAGTCCAAGAATCAGAGGCTTCCGCAAGCCACATAAATTGCGGATCTTTTTTTCTGGAATAGTTTATAAGCTCTTTCCAAAATTTCGCGGGCTTTGCGGTTGCGACATCTGCCCTGATGCCATCTGCACCAAGCTGCATAACATAATCAACAAATCCTTTATAAAGATTATAAACATCCTGATTAATACTATTTTCATTGCCTGCATTCAAAAGCCGCACATCAGTCCAATCAGAAGGAATTACAGGCTGACCGGAGGAATCTTTCACAAAAAGTTCAGGACGTTTCAGATAAAGGTCATACGCGCCGCATGCCGGAAGGTCAACAATAACTCTGATTTTTCTTTTATGAGCTTCATTAATAAATTTTACTGCCTGTTCTTCAAGAGACAATGCCGTTTTATCGCTTTTTAACTGGGGATTTAATTCGCTGAAACTTGCCGCCGCATATAAAGATCCTGCAGAACCTAAAGCTTTGGTTTTACCTGTTGCCATAACAGGCATTACATGAATAGTGTTTACGCCTGATGTCATAAGCTCATCCAGCCTGCCGATTGCATTTAAAAAATTCCCGCTTTCTTCCCCTTCGGATTTATCGATAATGCCGTCTTTATTAATATCCTGAGCCCCGAAAGTCCTCAAATTTATTTCATAAATTATTGCATTATTATTCAAAAACAAAGATCTTAAATCATTTACCCAGGCATCCGCCGCTAACACGGATGACGCTGTTAAACACATTACTCCTAATATAGCTAAAAATCTTTTAATCATACATATCCCCTTCATAAATACATATTATCAGACAGCAGAATTTTTTGCAAATAATTGTAACTTTTATTATTCATTGTATAATTGGAATATTAAAGGAGCAATATTAATGAAAAAATTTTTTGCTATTCTTGGTCTGATAATAGTGTGCAGTCTATTTTTTATAACTTTTATTAAGACAGACAACCGCAGTACACAAAATGAAGTGGTTTTCTGGACACTGCAGATGAGTGACTTTTCAGAATATGTTAACGGCGTTATACAAGAATTTGAAGCACAAAATCCCGATATTAAAATCAAATGGATAGACGTACCGTTTTCGGAAGGTGAAAAACGCACGCTGGCCTCTGTTTTAAGCGATAATCCGCCTGATTTAATTAACTTAAATCCTGATTTTTCGGCGATTTTGGCGCAAAAAGGCGCCTTATATGAAATTGATGAAAATTCAACAGGACAATTTGTCCCGCAAATCATTGACTCTTTAAAATACAACGGCAAACTCTATTCAATCCCATGGTATGCAACATCAGCCGTAACGATTTATAATAAAGATTTATTCAATAAATCCGGTTTAGATGTTCCTGAAACCTATACACAAATGGGGCAGACCGCAGAACAAATGAAAAAAAGAACAAATGCATATATCTGGCTTCCCAATATATCCGAAAATGATACAATGCTTAGAATTTTAAACAAATACGGTGTAAATTCAGCCGAAAATATAAATTCAACAAAGGCATCAGAAGTTTTTGACTTTTTCAAAAACTTATACCAAAAAGATTTAATACCGAAAGAATCCATAACCCAGACGCACCGTGAAGCTTTGGAAAAATATATGTCGGGAAACATTGCTCTTTTTCAGGCAGGCGCAAATTTTTTGAATATGATTAAAGAAAATGCACCGTCAACTTATGCACACACTGACGTTGCAAAACAATTAACGGGAGACCTGGGACAATATGATTTTTCACTGATGAATTTTGTTATACCGTTAAGAGCTAAACATAAACAAGCCGCCCTGAAGTTTGCGCTTTTCCTGACAAATGAAAAAAATCAGCTTGAACTTGCGAAATTAACCAACGTTATCGCGGTAAATCAAGACACTCTAAAGGATGAATTTTATACAAGATACGACAAAACCGATTTAATGGCAAAAGCCAGAGTCATAAGCGCAAAACAGTTAACTAAAGTACAACCTGCGCTGAAATCCCAAAAAAATCAAAAAGAAATCAATACCCTGATAAATTCAGCAGTACAGGAAGTTTTACTCAATAAACAAGAAACCCCGTCAGTATTAGACAGGGTTTCAAAAAACTGGAAACTTCTTAACACCGGCAGCAGAACCCGCCAAACGAAGGCATCCCAAACATCATAGGCCCGCCCATCGGCATCATCATAGGTCCTCCGAACATCATCGGCGTTGACCACGCTGAAACATACCCGAATGAGCCGAACATAGGCATTGGCGGCCGCATAAATAGTGATGTTGCAAGTGCCGTGCCCGTCATTCCGACAGATGCCGCAAACGGATTGCCTCCCGTAAACGAAGTCATAACACTATTCATAGTTGAGCCGAGATAACTGTGTGTTGTTTTATCAATAGCATTACCTAATAACGCATTTCCAACCCCTGCGGCAGTGGAAGATATACCGTATGATGCAGCCTGCATAGGATTTGCACCGTTATTACGTGCATCAAAATAGTTAATTATACCATTCAAACCTGCAAGGCCTGCCTGAATACCCGTTACCGTATTAGTAAATCCCGGATTATATCCGCACCAATAGCTCATTAATATACCTCATAATTATACTTATATATATTTATAAACACATTTAGCCTCCTGATAATTGCCATGTTTTAATTAAATATTAAGCATTGTAACAAAATATAAGCTTTAAATTAAAGTTTAAAAGCCATAATGCCGATTAAGATATTACAAGGAAAAAGGGATAATCTGATGGGTCTTAACGTAAACTACACTCAAAATTACAAAACCGGCATTGATACTTCTATCTTGAAGGAAGTATCTGCTGAAATTCTTAAAAGAGCTCAAGCAAAAGCTATGAAGGCCCAATCAGCAAACAGTGTTTTCAAAACACAAGAATTAGGTTTGGACTTATATCAGGGGAAAGTAGACACTCAAACGGCACGCCAAATTGCAATGAACAATTCAGGTATGCAAATTCAACTCAATCAGGAAGTTTTGAATTCAATCAAATTT
Source organism: Candidatus Gastranaerophilales bacterium (assembly GCA_944326625.1). Taxonomy (GTDB): domain Bacteria; phylum Cyanobacteriota; class Vampirovibrionia; order Gastranaerophilales; family Gastranaerophilaceae; genus SIG32. Next base: position 3,933 of record CALVER010000109.1, read on the forward strand.
TTGAACACCCAAGCAGCACAACAGGTTCAAAAAAATGTTGAAGGGAAAATCGCATTTTCAGTTTACGAAGGAGCAGATGTACAAAAAGCGGCAGAGACTCCGAAATTCAATTCAATAGTAAGTTTCAGCGCTGCAAAAGATAAAAAGGGTTCAAATCCTTTCTATCACGGTGAACTTTTAGCTAACGGACACAAAAAAGAAGAAAAGCACGAAGATATTAACATTTTCGGTTAATAAAAATCTTCATCTTCGGTGTTTTCGCTAGTATTTGTTAAAGATTCCTCAATTTTTTTCTTTTTGATATCCTCTTTGGACTTACCTTTGAGGGTAATCTTTTTTTTCTTGGCGTTAATAACATCCGCAACATTCATCATGGCAAGTGAATTCAGCGTAGCACGTAAGACAGCGCTCTGATCCATATATTTATTTTGTTCTTGCGTTTCGTCATCCTCGCGTTTTTGCTGGGCAAAATATTCACCGCCCTGCCCCATTTTATCATCCTGAGTACGCGCAGCGGTGCCGGATATATCGCCGCTTTTAAAATTAAACGCGCCGCCGATTCCGAAAAATCCTGCAGATCTGTTATCGACCATAAATTTATACCCTTTGTGTTTATTAGATTATAACTAACCTGATGTAATTTTAACTCCACTAAATAAATTAATTTGCTACAATGTAAAAAAATATTTACATTGGAAATTATAGCATATTTATTGAAAAAGACAACAAACTATGGTATTATAATAATAGGATTTAGAAAAGGCGTTTATATGCGAGGATTCAAAGCTTTTACGTTATCGGAATTAATTATAGCCCTGGCGGTGCTGGGTATACTATGCGCAATAGTATTGCCAACGCTTATGAGTAACAATCCGAACAAAAATAAAATGATGATAAAAAAAGCTTACAACGTATTTACTGATGTTATAAACGAATTAATAAACGATAACAACAATTATCCGTTCTTATACGGTTTATGTCCCGATACGGGGGACGGAGGGTACTTAGGATTTGACTGTACGGAAACAGATTCAAAATTACCGTATCTTTTTGCGACACAACTTACTTTACCCGGCGAAAAAATTTCCAGTGAAGAGACCTTAAACAAAGCTTCCGGATTGGATAAATGCAACGGCGCAGCTTCATCATGCTATTATTTTCAAACCGATGACAAAATAATCTGGGCATTTGAAGAGGACAGTATAGCAAAAGGAAGCTATACAGATACAATACAGGTAGGAATTGACGTAAACGGGGACAAAGGACCCAACTGCTATCAGGGCAGTACAACGGAAAACTGCAAAAACAGAGACTCCGACTTTGATCAATTCAGAATACAACTTTATGCAGACGGAAAAGTTAAAATAAACGAAGATGACGAATGGGCAATGGAAGCAATTCGGCCAAGTTCATCATTAACAAAATAAAACGGAGGAATATGAAAAAAACAGGATTCACATTGTCAGAATTAATGATAGCCTTAACAGTGCTGGGGCTTTTATGTGCTGCATTACTTCCGGCGATTATAAGAACAATGCCAAATCAAAACAAAATTATGATAAAAAGAGCATATTACACAACAGCCAATGTTGTAAGTGATATGATCAATGACCCGAATTTATATCCGGCGACGGATATTT
>CALVER010000110.1 GCA_944326625.1 Candidatus Gastranaerophilales bacterium
TGCCCTTCCGTGAGAAAAATCATCGTTCCGTCGCCTTTTTCCTTATCTTCGCCTTTGTGATATTTGCAGTCGTTGAGGCAGGGAATGCGGATAGCAGTTTTTTTACTCAGTTCTTTCGCTTCTTTACGGACCGCATTCAGCTCTTTGCGCAGATTTTCGTTGCTGACGATTTTCGCCTGAATTTTTTTGGCGGTTCCGTCGTTTTTATGGAGAAAGTCGATGACAGCGGCCTTCACCTCCTGAACAATCCACGCCTTGATGTTTGTGTTTCCCAATTTGTTTTTGGTCTGACTTTCAAAAACGGGATCTTTGATTTTGATTGAAACCGCGCCGACCATTCCTTCGCGGACGTCGACTCCGGAATAAGCCTTCTTGTAAAATTCATTGAGCCCTTTGAGAAGCCCCTCTTTGAATGCGCTTTCGTGCGTGCCGCCGTCGGATGTGTACTGTCCGTTGACAAACGAGTAAAACGTTTCGCCGTAATTCAGCGTGTGAGTGAAGGCGAATTCGATTTTTTCCCCGCGGTAATAAAGCGGATCGTACATCTCTTTTTCGCCCAAATCATCTTTCAGCAGATCAAGCAGACCGTTTTTGGAGACGTACTTTACGCCGTTGTAATCGAGTTCCAGTCCGGCATTGAGGTAAGTGTAGTTTTTGATGCGTTTTTCGATAAAACCGTCGTCGAATTCATATTCGCCGAAAATTTCTTCATCCGGTTCGAACTCGATGTAAGTGCCGTCCGGCTCGTCCGTTTTTTTGATCTGCCGTTCGTTTAAAAGCTTTCCTTTAGAAAAGACCGCCTCCGCTGCTTTGCCGCCGCGAACAGCCACAACACGAAAATGCGACGACAGCGCATTGACCGCCTTTGTTCCGACGCCGTTTAATCCGACCGAAAACTGAAAAACATCATCATTATATTTAGCCCCGGTGTTAATAACCGAAACGCATTCCACCACCTTGCCGAGCGGAATCCCGCGGCCGAAATCACGCACTTTTATTCGCTTGCCGTCGCGGCTGATGAGAATTCGCCGGCCTTGCCCCATGATAAATTCATCAACGCTGTTATCGATAATCTCTTTCAATAAAACGTAAATTCCATCGTCGGGATCTTTGCCGTTCCCCAAACGGCCGATGTACATCCCCGAACGCAAACGGATGTGTTCCAAAGAACTCAAAGTTTTGATTTTGCTCTCGTCATAGACGGGTTGCTTTTTTTCTGCCATAGCGACCTGCTTGAATCAAATTACGAGGAAAACGAATCCCAGTTCGGTAAAATGATACCACATCGACCGATTTTTGACAAGGAAATATTTCGGGCTTCGGGGAGAGGGGGAAAAACTCCCCCGACATCTAACGACAAGTCGTTTATTTTATACAGTAAACACAGGGGAGGCGAAAAAATGCGATTCTGTATCATTACGACTAATTTTATAATAAGACAACACTTCCAAAACTTTTTCATCTGTGCATTCAAAATCTTTATCTTTAAACTTATTTAATGCAATGATAGATTTAGCTTCCTCAAGTTTTTCCGATGATAATGCAGTAAATTTTGCCCACCACTCATTTGTTAAATCACAGTCGTAATGCGTAACGACAGAATATCTATCAGCAAGACGTTTGCGAAGATCAGCATCGTAAATTCTGCGATATATAATGAAAGTTTCAGGCATCCACAAGATTTTCATAAACTCATCAACATCTCGCCCAAATGCTTCCTCAAAGAAATCGAGACCTCGCCCAATTTTTCCTTTGGTTGAATTGAGAACTGCCTGTACGGCACGGATAAATTTTCTGTTCCAGTGTTTACCAATATAATCTCGATTCATAAAAAAATCTTGATCATTAATTGGGTGGTATTTCATTGGAAACGAATATATATTTGCTCCTAATTCCTCGCACAAATCTATATTCATTCTCAGACGATAGTAAAGATCTTCGGGTTTGTCCTCAAAATTATACAAAAGATAATTAGATAAATTTTTTATTCCACTACTTACAGCCGTTCGAATAGATTTCTCGTAAATATCTTTTAATTTCCAATGGTCGAAAGCTATACGTAAAGGATAAATATTCACCTCTGACAATTTGTCCATATTGGCTTTTGTAATCAAGCGAGAATCAATACCTTGATTAAAGTCCACAATACGCTTTCTTTTTGAAGGTTTATGGGTTTTTTCATATAATGGGCGTATATATTCATCCAAACTCAATATATCTTCTTTGGACGCGGTATAATAATAAAGGCAATGAGCTTCTTCCAATTTAAGATACAGTTCTGTTTTTTCTGTATCATCTTTCAACTTTTTCATTATATCTTTGTAGATAGAAATGGCTTTACGGATATATGCACGATCATTGTAGGAATCTTGGAGATTATTGATTGTCACATCGTATTCATTGGTAGGGATGTAAGTTGCGTCTGCACCAAAGCCACAATCTTTAATCTCATCAATGATTTGATCGTAATACTTAGATGCCAAAACATTATTATCAAGTAAAAGCAAATCTTTTCTTGCGCCGAAACGTTTATCCGTAAATTCTATTCGCTTTTTCAGATTGATATAGTCACAATATTGTGGTTCCAATTTCGGTACAGCGCAAAACTTGCACTTATTGACACAACCTCTTGTCATATATGCAAAATAAGCATTGTTTGCAGGGTAAACATAATCGATCTCTTCAAGAATAGAATAATCAAGGGGCAGTTCGTCAATAATTAGCTTATTACCAGGATCAATATCTCCCGGATGATTCAATAAACCAACAAAAGGCTTGATCCCTGTAGCTGCATACACTTCATCTTTTAAGAGAGATGACATAATACCGCCTACCATAACATCTTCCGGTTTCTTGCAAAGCTTCTTTGCAAAGTTAATGGTATCAATTGTAATGTCCCAATAAAATGTAAATAGCGTAGTGATACCAACCTTATCAAATCTTGGCTTTGTGAAGTATTCTTTGTCTTTATATTTTTTACGATATTCTTTTACTGTATCTAAGACAAGTTCATTCTCAAAGACAGGGTCGACCTCGAGAATTGTATATTTACCGAGTTTTATAAATTCAAAAAGCGTAGGATAATAGTTCTTCCAAAATATTTCAGGAAGAATAATGGAAAGATGATTGATAAGGTCTTCACAAATCAGCTCCACTGCCAAGAAACGCACATCGCCTTTATAAAAACGTACATCATCGCCAACCATACGATAATAGGTTGCCAGTTTCATTAGCCCCATCGGGGGGTATTTATTCTTGTAGTTGGGCTCAATGAGCAAAACTTTTCTATTCATAGGGTGTTATCTCATCTCTTCTTTTATTTTATCGATAATCTGCTCTGCAATATCCTTTGGAGCAATATCGGTGATAATGGATAAAATTTTGCCTACTAATTTACGTTCACTTCTTGAAAGCTTAGACATACCACTTGTAACAAATGATTTTTTCTTATCGTTGTCATCAAGCGTAACGGTAGTTGTTTCAGCTTGCTTTTTCAGCTTATCAGCCTCGTATTTCTGTGCAATGTTTTTTCTAACTATAGATAAAGGAGAAGTGCTGTCGTTGGTGTCGAATTTATCCAAACGTTTACGGGCATCTTCGGCAGTTTTCTTAGCTTTATCAATGTCAAATTGAAGTCTTTGACGCTCTTCTTCATTGACAAAACCTTGCTCTGTCTCTTTCTTCTGATATTCGGCGACTTTGCTAAGATATTCTTCTTGACGTTTATAGTCATTTTTGACGCGATTAGCCTCATAATAAAGCTTGTGCAACACATCGTAAAAATACTCTCGCAACAGATCTTCAAACAAAACACGGGTTTCGTTTTCATTAAAATAATCACGCTGGGAGTTAGGGATAAGTTTACTGCTTACAGCAAATACTTCGCCTACAAAATAATAGTTGCCTCGATTTTCTTTGAAAAGAGGCTGAAGTGCATCATCATTTCCAAGCTGGATATTAGCACTTCGGATACGCAAACCTCGCATATGATTTATAATTGGAATTTGCTTTTCAAAACGTGATAAACCTACCCACATCCAAGCAATCAAATTACCGGAAGCATCTCGGAAATCTTTGAATTCTAAACGAGAGATTTCGTCATAATTTTTCAAAGAAGAACCGCTCTGTTCTTTCAACCTGGAGGTATACTCTTTAAAAATCTGCGAACCGTTTACAGTTATACAATATTCATCAATATGATAGTCAATAGATTCTGTGTACCTATAGATTTCATTGCGTAAAATAAAAGTGTTTTTGTACGGAACCGGTGCAACAAAGCTAAGATATTCACAAACTTTTGTAGTGTTTAATAAATCAGTATTCTCTTTGTTAATGTCAATCAACTCAACTTCAAAGTAATGTTCTTGTTCATTTTCGGCTTCAGTTGAATATGTTATGATTGAATCCCAAATTTCGTCCAAGGTATATTTCTTGTTCTCAACAAGCATTGCTCTCATCTTCTGTGCATCACAACTCATAATGGACTTTGTTCCTTCACCAAGATAACTTGTAGTAAATCTTAATGTTTTACAGTACGCCAAACCGCAAAGACGCCCTATACCACGAAAGCCTTTGTTTTTTCCAACTTCCTTATTACTATTAGCAATATCACCAACATTTTCAATGAAATCACCTGCTTTAACACCGGTAGCATTATCTTTAATGCTTATGTATCGTTTCTTGCTATCCGTGTATATATCAACATATCCTTCGTCAACAGACAAAATACCCTCTCTTATTGCTATGTCGATTTGGTCGCAAGCATTTTGTATATATTCTCTGTAGATAACCTTGGAATCCGCGTACATACCTGTCGTGAGATTATCAAGGATGTTTTTTCCGACTGTCGCCATAACTATCTCCTTACTTAAATTGTTTATAAATCGGTTTCGGGAATTTGATATTAAGCAATGAACGGAAAATTGGATTTTGAATGATGTATTCACCCTGCTTTAAACGAGTCATCATAGTTTTATAAACAGACGGAATACTCTTATAATCGCTTTTGGTGACTTCGATTGAGTTTGTACGACCATAAGCGTGAGTGGAGCAGTTACCGGTTACTCTATCGTGAATAGCACTTCTGAACTGCTCTGCGGCAAAGAGGACAACTCCGAGAGAACGTCCACGTTCTGCAACATCAAGCACTTGTCTAAGGATAGGAGAATTCTTCGGTGTTTCCTTTGAAGCATATTTGTTTAATTCATCGATAAAGATTACAATTCTTGAAGGCGGATTTACACCTTCTTCTCCGGCATACTGGCCTAACTGTAAATCATAGATTGTACGGATTGCATCGCCGAATACATATGCCTGTTTATCTTCAGAGAGCTTGGCAATATCAATAACGTGCACTTCGTTTTTCTTAATGGCTATGTCACAACAAACAGTTGATAAATAGCCATTTTTATAGGGGAGTATCAGAACTCCCCTACAAACTGT
>CALVER010000111.1 GCA_944326625.1 Candidatus Gastranaerophilales bacterium
TAGAGGAGACGCCCCCCCCCGTTTGTCAAAGATTCTTTCTTTTTCATAGCTTTTCTCCTTCTTTTCAAAATTTATTATAACATATTGAAGATATAATGTAAAGGACTGCTATTCTTCCAACTCAATAACATCTTCATCAGAAATAATATTTTTACCGACAGCTTTTTCAAGGCCGGCTTTCGCGGAATTATATTCGTATAACGCCTGATAATATGTGAGTTGGGCAGTTTCGTACATGATTTGAGAATCTTTCAGCTCGGTCGGGCTTGCCTCACCGACTCTGTATCTGCCGTAGGAAAGTTCATAGTTCTCTTTTGCCTGTTTAACCTGTAAAAGCGCAACCGGCATTTGATTTTTCTTTTCTTCAAGAGTTAAAAACGCGTTTTGGATTTCGAGATAAATCTGGTTTTGAGTATTCTGGGCATTTGCAAGCTCTTTATCGTAAAGATATCTGGCTTCTTTAATCTCGTTGCGGATTAACATACCGTTAATCGTCGGGAAATTCAAATATCCGCCGAGGTTATAACCGTGGTTTGAAGTCCAGCTTTTACCGCCGAGCTGCAGTTGACCTTCTACTGATAAAGTCGGAAAATATGACTTTTTAACAAGTTTAAGCGTTTGATTTGCGGTTTCCACCTTGATTTCAGCAAGACGCAACTCCGGACGTGCTTCTCTTGCAATATCAACCGCGGCGTTAAACGTCAAATTCAGCGGCTGATACTGAAGTTTATCCATAACATTATATTTATCAATAAACGGTACACCCATAACATTATTCAGCTTTGCAATCGCAAGGTTAACCCCGTTATCTGCCTGAATAAGCTTAAGTTTAGCACTGCTGAGGTTTGATTCTGCAATAGTCACGTCAACCTTCGGGTTCATACCGATTTCGTAAAACGCTTTTGCCTGATCGTAAAAGAGCTGGAATTTATCAACCGTATCCTGCGCAACGCGGCGGTTTTCATAGGCAAACAAAAGAGCGTAATATGCGTCTTTTGTCTGATAAATAACATCATTTATTATGGCGGTCAAAGACGCTTTATAACCTTCATAATCCAAGCGTTTAATGGTTGCCTGATTCTGAGTAACACCAAAGTCATAAAGCATTTGCTGCAAAGTAACCTGCCCCATCAAATAATAGTTAAACGTCAAATTCTGCCCCAAAGCATCGGACAATTGCAATTGCCTGATTCTCGTATAACCTGTTTGCCAGCCGATTTGCGGAAAATAATTTGACCAAACCTGTTTTATTCTGGCATCTGAGGCTAAAATATCCTGAAAAGCCGCATTAATTTGAGGGTTGTTGCCAAGTGCAAGTTCAATACAGTTTTCAAGGGTAAGATCAATATTTTTTTCAACAGAACCTGAAATTATATATTCGGAACCGCTGTTATTTTCAGGTAAAACCTTTTCCGATTTCGGAAATTCCTTATCCTGAATATCATTACCTATGGCAATATCTTCTGCCGCAGCAGGCAGAATACAAAAACACAATATTAAAAGTAAAAATCTTTTTATCATTTCTTTTTACCCTTATTAACTTTTCTTGCGATATTGACTTTCATTTCTTCAATAATCACATAAAATGCCGGCACAAGGAAAGTACCTATAAAGGCAACCGCAATCATACCGCCGAATACCGTCATACCGACCGAATGACGGCTTGCTGCACCTGCGCCTTTAGCGAATACAAGCGGTAACAAACCAAGAATAAAGGCGATATTTGTCATCATAACGGCACGGAACCTTAATTTTGCCGCCTGCATTGCCGCATCTCTTATTGCCATGCCGGCTTCGTGCGCGTCTTTGGCAAATTCAATAATCAAAATTGCCTGTTTTGTACTCAAGCCCAGAAGCATAACAAGCCCGATTTGAGAATACAAATCAAGCGAATATCCCGCTACATACTGGAAGAATAGTGCTCCGACAAGCGCAACGGGCGATACCAGAAGTACGGCGATCGGAAGCATCCAGCTTTCATATAAACCTACCAGGAACAAATAGACAAATACAATTGACATCGCAAGAATAGGGCCGATTTGTCCGGAAGATTCCTGTTCCTGAAGCGAAGTTCCTGACCACGCATAACCCATGTCTTTTGGCAGAACCTCCTGTGATAATCTTTCCATAATTGCCATTGCCTGACCTGAAGATACACCTTCTCTTGCAGATCCGTTTATGGTAATTGCAGGATACAGGTTAAATCTTGTTCTGCTGTATGGCCCGACTATATTTTCTATTTTTAATACTGATGTTATCGGAACCATTTTGCCGTAATTGTTTTTTACAAATATTTTATCAATATCTGCAGGTCTTGCCCTGAAATCCGAATCAGCCTGCATATAAACACGATAAACACGTCCGTATTTATTAAAATCGTTTATATAAGATTTACCGAAATATGCCGCAAGTGCGCTGTAAATTTCGGAGATTTCAACCCCTTGCGCCATAGCTTTTGCCACATCAACATTCAATAAAAGCTGAGGCATATTTGACGTAAATGAGGTGTAAACCATTGTGAAATTCGGGTCTTTATTTGCGGCGGAAAGCAATTTTACGGCTTCGTCATAAAGTTCCTGTGCATCTCTGTTGCCTTTATCCAAAAGCTGATATTCAAAACCGCCAAACATACCCAGACCGGAAATAGCAGGCGGAGAGAATGAAGCAATCGTTGCCGACGGATAATTTGAAAATTCTTTTCGCATTATACCCAGAATTCCCTCAGCAGATTCCTCTTTTGATTTTCTCTGCGACCAGGGTTTGAGCTGCGCAACGATAAATGCCGTATTTTCACCGTTAAACCCTACCATTGTAATGGTTGTTTTCACGCCTTTTATCTTCAAAATTCTGTCTTCAATTTCATTTGCAACCATACTTGTTCTGGACGCTGATGATCCGTCAGGCAGCTGAATTTGCGTAAAAATGGCACCTCTATCTTCTGACGGCAAAAAGCCAGTAGGTATAAGATTAAACATAAATATAACAAATGCAACAATTCCCAAAAGTACACCCATTGTAAGTTTTGCGGAATTTATGAATACATTTGCGCCTTCGAGATATCTGTCGCGAATATTATTAAACCAGTCATCAAATTTCTGAATAAATTCAAAATCAGCCTTTTCGTCACCGGATTTCAAAATCATCGAACAAAGAGCAGGCGAAAGCGTCAGAGCAACAAGGGTTGACAAACCGATTGATGATGCGATGCACAAAGCGAATTGCCTGAACATCTGCCCCGTAATCCCTGCCATAAATGATACCGGCACAAATACCGCCATCAAAACAAGTGATGTTGCAAGAACAGCGCCAAATACCTCTTTCATGGTAATTTCCGTTGCTGTTTTTTTATCTTTACCCTCCTGAATATGACGCTGGGTATTTTCCAGAACTACAATCGCGTCGTCTACAACAAGCCCTACCGCCAGTACTAACGCAAATAAAATCAACAGGTTAATTGAAAATCCTAGAAGATTCATAAATATAAACACACCGATTAACGAAACCGGTATTGCACAGAAAGGAATAAAAGCAGCTCTCATACTGCCCAGGAACATATAAGTTACAAGTCCCACAAGCAGGATTGCAAGCGCGATTGCGTGGATAACTTCATTAATTGATTCCCTTACGAATTCCGTTTCATCGTGCTGAATTTCATATTCTATACCCTGCGGAAAGCCTTTGCTGAGTTCTTCCATTTTTTTCTGGATTTTATTGGACAAATCAATTGCGTTTGCTTCGGGCAGCTGACTCACAGAAATAATTGCCGCATTTTTACCGCCGATTCTTGAAAAATAAGAATAACTTTCCGCACCGAGTTCAACCCGCGCAATATCTTTCAGTTTAATCTGGGAGCCGTCGGGTTTTGATCTGACAACAATTTCTTCAAACTCTTTGGGATCCTCAAGGCGCCCGCGGGTACGCATTGTTAATTTAATCATCTGAGGATCTTTCATAGGTTCAACACCCAAATCTCCGGCAGGCGTTTGGGTATTTTGAGCCTGAACTGCCGCAGCCACTTCGCTTGTGGAAACACCTAAGCTTGCCATTTTATTTGCGTCAAGCCAAATTCTCATTGAATATTCGGTTGAACCGAATACCTGAACTTTACCGACGCCTTTTATACGCGCGAGTTCATCTTTAATATAAATCGCGGCATAGTTTGCAATATAAAGGTTATCATAAGTTCCTGTCGGTGAATTTACGGAAATCATCAAAATACCGGGGCCGCCGGTTGATTTTTTAACCGTCAAACCGTATCGCCTAACCTCTTCCGGCAGACGGGGAGTAACCAATTGCAGCTGGTTTTGAACGTTTACTACCGCCATATCAGGGTCGGAACCTATATCAAAATACAAGGTTAATTGATAAGAACCGTTTTGAGATGTTGAAGACATATAAATCATGTTTTCAACACCGTTCAATTGAGCTTCGACAGGTGCTGCAACGGTAGATTCAACAACGTCTGAACTTGCACCGGCATATACGGCACTAACAACTACCTGCGGAGGCGTAATTGACGGATATTCCTCTAACGGCAAAGTTGTTATCATAAGCATACCGGCCAGAATAATCGCAAGAGAGATTACTATAGCAAGTTTTGGACGTTTTATAAATAAATTTCCGGAATTTTCTGCCATTATTTACCCTTTTTAGGTTGTGTTTCCTGTTTTTTAATTTTAGCCATTTCTTCAGGTGTAACAATAGTTACCGGATGTCCCGGAGTAACTTTCTGTAAACCGTCCGTAATTACACGGTCGCCTGCACTTAAACCTTCTGTTACAACCCAGTAATCGCCTGTCTGCTGACCGACTTTTATATATGTCAATTGAGGAATATCGTTTTCATCCATTTTGTAAACGTATTTACCTGCCTGATTTTCCTGAACAGATGCCTGATGAACTACCGGCACCTTGACTTTGTTATTTGAATACAGTTTTATGGTAACAAATTCACCGTGCAAAAGCCTGTTATTTGGATTTTTGAATGTGGCGCGGAGGGTTACTGTACCCGTTGACTGATCAATTTTGTTGTCCAAAAAGTCCTGAACACCGTCGAGCTCATACTTTTCACCGTTATTAAAATACAGTTCAACCCGGCGGTTTTTGTAATTTTCCATATCAGCTTTAGCCAGAGTGTCAAAATCGTTGGAATCAAGCGGGAATGTAACATATATAGGATCCGTACTGTTAATTGTTGTCAAAGGCCCTGACGACGGCGATACATAGTTCCCGACAGTCACGGTGATAATACCGACTCTGCCGTTTACTGGAGATTTTACCATTGTATAGCCGTAATTTCTCTGGCTGTCCTGATAAGCTGCCTGAGCTGATGCCAGCTGCGCTCTCAGGGCATCCCTTTGTGACAAAATCTGATCATACTGAGCTTTTGCTATATAATCTTTTTTTACAAGCTCACTTGCACGTGCCAGCTGCTTTTC
>CALVER010000112.1 GCA_944326625.1 Candidatus Gastranaerophilales bacterium
TTCAACAGATTAAATCAACAAAGACTCTGGATGGAAAGACCTCAAGGCAAAGTTCCGTGCTACGATGTTGACAAAGCCAAAGTTGAAAAAATCATCAAATCAGCACTTGCAGAAGGTCGCGATCAATTAACAACTCTGGAATCAATTGATGTTTTACAAGCATACGGCATCAGAGCTTGCAAATACGGTCTTGCGACAAATGAAGAAGAAGTCGTAACTCTTGGCAACTCAATCGGATACCCTGTTGTTATGAAAATGACATCCAAAACAACATCCCACAAAACCGATGTTGGCGGTGTCAGAGTAAACATCCAATCAGAAGAACAACTCCGCGCAGAATACAAAGACCTGATTGAAAAATTAACCGAAAAAGGACTTATTGAAGGACTTGAAGGCGTAATTATTCAGGAAATGGTAAAAGGCAACCGCGAAATGGTTTGCGGTATTGCAACAGATCCGCAATACGGCCCGATGATGATGTTCGGTTTAGGCGGCGTATTTGTTGAAGCTTTGAAGGACGTAACTTTCAGAATTGCACCTTTGACTGATCAAGACGCAAAAGAAATGGTTAAATCAGTTAAGGCATACAAATTACTTCAAGGCGCAAGAGGAACAAAACCTGCTGATATGGATCAAATTGAAGAAACACTTCTTCGTTTGTCCCAATTGGTTAATGATTTCAAATTCATTGATGAACTTGATATTAACCCGTTGTTAATCAGTGAAAAAACTGGCGAAGGCATTGCAGTTGACGGCAGAATTAAGGTCAGAATGAAAGAAGCTAAAGAAGTTCTGGCTTGTGAATGCGCTGCTTGCTCTTGCTAAGCTGACACTTCAAACAGTTAAAAAAGCTCTCCTTATTGGAGGGCTTTTTTTATAGCAAATTCTATTTTCAGGAGTTTTTATACTTTTAACAAAAACCTTAAGGAACAAAAATGCAAATCCAACGACAAAATACATTTTCCCCAAATTTTCGCGCTATACATATAGCCAATTCAAAAAATGTTATAAAAAATGTTGAAACTAATATAAAAATTTATGAATTAAATGCAAAAGATGACAAACCTTTTTTAATAAGACTTCCCGGGAAAATAAATATGCAAAACCTGATGCCAGATATGACACAATATGCTTATGAAAGGTGGCATGAAATGCTTCGGTTTGCTGTGGATTCGTCACTGGAAAATGATCGAAAAACATTACTTGCAACAGTTGATAACAAGCCTTGCGGTCTGGCAGTATTTTTGCCCGGAAAAAATAAATTTCATCTGGATTGCATTTGTACCTGGCCTGTAGAGTTTGGCAGAAAAGTAACCCTTGCCGGTACAACGCTTTTTAAACACATGTTTGAGATATTTCAAAATTCAAAAGCCGAAAAAATAAAGCTGGAAGCCATAACCAACGGTCCTTTTGATGTGGCATCCAAATATAAAAAACTCGGATTCATGGAATTGGGCTGGGAAAATGACCACGAAATATTAATGGAAGCCAACAGACCACGGGTACAAAATACTTTAAAACGTCTTGATAATTTAATTTTTACAGAAGAAATTGCAAACAGTCCGAAAGAAAATCTCTGTGAAACATTTGATATTACTTTATAACCAATATTTGTAACGAACAATTCACAATCTGCATTTAGCAAATTATTAAATGCTATAATCGACTTATGAATTACATATTTTATTTTCTGATTGTAATTTCAATAATATTCGGCGCAATAAACGGCAGATTGACTGATGTTGTGAATTCCATTCTGACAGGTGCGGAACTTTCCGTTAAGGTGGCATTTTCGTTGATAGGCATAATGGCGTTTTGGCTGGGGATGATGAAAATAGCCGAAGAATGCGGACTTATAAAAATTATCGCAAAAATTATAAAGCCTGTCACAAAGCGTTTGTTTGATGAAATTCCGGAAGAAAGTCCGGCGCTTGGCGACATTGCAATGAATTTTGCAGCAAATGCCTTTGGCTTAACCAATGCAGCAACCCCAATCGGTTTAAAGGCAATGGATGAATTACAAAAGGAAAATATTGATAAAACTTCCGCATCAAACGCTATGTGTATGCTTCTTGCAATGAATACTGCCGGATTTCAACTAATTCCGGCAACAGTACTTGCTGTTTTAATCGGAATAGGTTACAAAAATCCGACAGAAATAATTGCACCTACGCTTTTAGTCACAACAATTGCATTTGTCTCAGCAATTATTTTAGCCAAAATCTTCCAAAGATTTTGGGCTATACAAAACCCTCGCCCCTTGAGGGAGAGGGAGCAGTTGTGCGAGCAAAGCGAGCTACAAATGCGGGTGAGGGGTGGTGAAACATGTTCCAACAAATAATGAACCTCCTGTCACTGTGGGCTTTACCTGTAATCCTTTTGCTGATTCTCACAATGGGGTTAGTTAAAAAAATTCCTATATATGAAACATTTACAACCGGCGCAAAAGACGGATTTAAGGTTGCTGTAAATATTATTCCGTATCTCGTTGCAATAATCGTAGCAATATCAATGTTCAGAGCCTCAGGTATAATCGAAATGCTTGAGCAGGCACTATCCGGAGTACTTTCACAAATACATGTTCCGGCAGACGTAATCCCGATTATGATTGTAAGATCACTTTCAGGCTCAGCTGCACTCGGGGTGTTTTCAGATATCGCGAACACTCTTGGACCTGATGATTATGCAACAAAACTTTCCGCCATAATGGTCGGCTCAAGCGAAACCACATTTTATGTTTTGGCAGTATATTTCGGAGCTGTCGGAATTTCAAAATTACGTTATGCCTTGCTTGTAGGGCTTTTAGCTGATTTTATCGGAATTGTTGCAGCAGTTTGCGTGTGCAATTGGATGTTTCTCTAGACTCTGCCCAACTCTGGGTGAATTCAAAATGCTCGCATGGAACTATTGTTTTAACTAACACGGCATAATTTATATCAATAAAGTTAATTTTATTGACACGCTCCACAACAAAATCTTTACCGCCGCAATTATGGCAAAATTTTTCGACAGGAACAATTTGACCGTTTTTAATTATAGCTTTGTGCTTGACTCCGCAGCAGGCGCAGCGTACTATAAACCACCGATTTTCAATTAATTCACCGCAATCCGGACAATAGCCAGTGTCTTTATCAGGCGGGAAATTTTCATGCTTACATTGCCTGCTTTTTTTGAAAAACTCCATAATAATCATATAAGTTTTATAATAATTATTATAAAAAAGTCAAATTTCTCAAAACACTAAAATGCCTTTACGAGAAAAATCTGAATATCTTTATTCAAACGTTCAATTCTTTTAACGTATCTCAAATCCGCCCAATTTTTTAAAATTAAAACAACAGCAGGCTTCTTATGCGTCAACTCTGCATAATAAAGCGACTGCCCGACACTTTCAGCCCATTTTTTTGCGAAATCAAACTCTATTGCATAATCTTTAGTAAGACAGTCGACCCGCGTCATATCCCACAACACAGCTTCTTTTCTGCCAAAATCCGTCTTGCACCATTGCGTAACATAAAAATCTTCCGTCTTATCAGCCGGCATCGTCTGGGTATCATACAATTCCAACGGGACATAATTTAACCCTAAATAATAAAACCCCGTAAACATTAACAAAAAAGTTACTGCAAAAGTTATCACTTTATTTTGATAATTATACTTCCTGCGCATAAGACTATTATACAGAATTTGAAATATAAAATCAAATAATAAAAACTATGCCCTGATTCACAAAATAAAAACGGATTGAAACAGCTTCAATCCGCATAAATTTGTCGTTCCCTTTTTTCCTTATGTCCATGTTTACGGCAGAAAAATTTATTTCTTTAATTAGACATACAACACCTATCCTATCCTATCCTATCCTATGAGGCATTATAACCGGATTTCAACCTATTTTAAACACATCTTTACATTTTGTTACATTTACATTTTAAGGAATTATTATTAATTTAATACAATTAAAATGACAATAAAACCTGCCACAACATTAAAAAGATATTCAAAACGTAAAATCAAATAATTCTTTCATTTCAACTTCCAAAGCATTTGCAAGCAGCTTCATTGTTCCTATGGTAACATTAGCCTCACCACGCTCAATTTGCCCGATATGATTGAAATTCATATCAACAATCTCAGCAAGCTTCATCTGTGATAATTTTCTTGATTTTCTTGCATAAGCAAGCTTTGCTCCGAATTTCTTTTCTAAATCTTTATTAAAATCCTGCATAATAATAGTATAGACAAGTTGTCAACCTATTTCTAACTGTTATTACTAATTAATTAATAGCTAATAACTATTAATTTATGTAAAGATTTAATCCAATAATAGCAAATAGGAATAAAAAATAAACTTAAAATACATGAGTATACCACAATAAACAAGGAGGATAAAATGACAAATATTAATGATTCAGGTAACAAGTTTGTTTATTACGGCGGAGTAAGATTTTCAAAAGATGAAGTATCGTCAGCCGGTTTTGACTATTCTAAAGGTAAACAACAATACGAAGTAAACCTAAAAACAGGACAAAAACTTATATTTGAAGACCAAACCAAATTTCACAGACGTGGTGAACCGGCAGTTAGTGCATGGACACAAAAAGGCTATGCGTATCTGACCGGGACAAATATGTCGAACGTTACTATATTTGGAGCACCTGACAAAAAAGATTATATAGACGTTGAAGGCGATAACAATAAAATTTACGTTAATAATGACAATTATGCCGATGAAGTTTACACAAAAGACTTGGATAAAAAATGGAATGAGGAAGATAGTAATAAAACGGCGCTTGGTCTAAAAGACATCTGGGTGGATACTCAAGGAATAAAAACAAGCCGAAATAAAGATAACGGACTTGAAATTAACAAACCAAATCATTTAAAATAATCAAAAAGCTACGCACGTGGACACGACGCCAAGTATCTTCGCCGCTGGCCGCAACAAAATTCACATAAAAAAGAGGAACAACTTTTCGTCATTCCTCTTTTTTAAAATTAGATGTCGGCAACGGGCTATCTTCCCAGGCGGTGGCCCGCCAAGTATTTTCGCTGAAATGAGTCTTTACGACCGTGTTCGGGATGGGAACGGGTGGTTTCCTCACTCTTGGTCACCGACAAACTTGGTAACCTGTGCTTGAAGCACTTTGAAAGTTGCATAATGATTATAAGTCAACGCTATCATCAATTTCCAATAGGAAAAGCCCTCGTCCGATTAGTATCAGTCGACTGAAAATGTTGCCATTCTTACATCTCTGACCTATCAACCAAGTAATCTGCTTGGGGACTTACTAGCTTATGCTATGAGAGATCTCATCTTACGGTGGGCTTCGTACTTATATGCTTTCAGCACTTATCCGCTTGGAACACAGCTACCGGGCGTTTACCGCTG
>CALVER010000113.1 GCA_944326625.1 Candidatus Gastranaerophilales bacterium
TATAACCAGAGAGGTATAAAAATGGTACACGGAATATACAGACCATGGATGAGACCACAGCGTCCGATGCTGATGAACAAAACCGTAATCGTAAACCAGCAGTCCCACTGTCACCATTCAGGCGGGAGCGGATTCTGGGGCGGATTTTTAGGCGGTATACTCGGCGGCGGTCTGTTTAGTCAGGGCGGCTTATTCAGCGGCTTATTCGGATTTGGCGGAATGCCGATGATGGGCGGCGGGCAGATGTTTAGTGCAATGCCGGGAGTTGGAGGCTATACAAATCCTTATGCTTATTTGAATCAAAATCAAGGTCAGCAGCCCGCAACACCGGAAAATACCAAAGATTTATCAGTGCTACAAAAATTCTACGGCGATAATTACATAATTGAAGAGCGTGACGGCAGATATTATGCTAAAGAAAAAGAAGGCGACGGAGTAATTGAAGGCGAAAGCTTTGAGGATATGCTTGATAAGCTTGGCAGCACAACAACCGTTGCGGAAGACCCGAACACCGAAGAACTTGCCGAAATAAAAAGATTGTCGCAGCAATTGCAGGAAAAATCAGATCAAATAGAAGACTTGCAAAGCGAAATTGAAGCCTTGAGAAAACAAGGCGGTTCACAAACAACAACCACGACAACTACTACAGGTACAACAGGAGGTTCAGACACATCCGCAGGAGCAGAAGACGGTTCCAAAATTCTCTGGAGACGAATTAGCGATCCTTCAAAACCTTCTCTATCTACAATGAAATATGATGAATACAAAACGGCCTCAGATGTTTTGGAAGGATTACAGCAGCAATATAACATCAAAATAACCTCTGACACACTGCTTGAAGAACTTATTAAATACAACCCGAGCGTATTTGACGAAGAAGGTAATGTCAAAGCAGATGCTGATTGGTCTAAACTAGACTTGCCCGATACAAAATGGATGTTGGATAATAAATATGCCGAGCAAGGTGAAATAACACCTTCCACAGATTTCACATTGCTTCAGAAAGATTACAAAGCTTTTACAGGCAAATATTCATTACAAGTTAATGTTAACGGAAAAACTTATACTGCAAGCAGTAATTTTCAGATGAGCGATAAAACAGGTTACCAAGCAGCCATGAACAAATTACAAGAACAAATACAAAAAGATATTCCTGATTTTGATATCAATCAATATATAAATATAGATAGTTTAATTGAAGAATAAAAAGCCCTGCGGGGCTTTTTTATTGCCTTTAATTATAAAATATGATAAAATTGTTTTAAGAATAATAAAAGGGAGTAGTTATGGATCATTTAAAGGTAGCAATCGGAAGCGATCACGGCGGGTTTAATTACAAACAAAAGATTATTGAATATCTTGAAGCCCGCAACATTGAGTATGTTGACGTCGGAACGCATACGCCCGAGGCCTGCGACTATCCGGTTATTGCACGTGATGTTGCGGAACTTGTGGTATCAGGTCAGGTCGACAGAGGAATTCTTGTTTGCGGAACAGGTATCGGCATGTCTATCGCAGCAAATAAAATCCGCGGAATCAGAGCGGCGCTTTGCGGGGATACATATTCCGCAAGAGTTTCCAGAGCACACAATAACGCAAATATTCTCTGCCTCGGAGAACGCGTTATCGGCGAACATTTGGCGCTTGATATTGTTGATGTCTGGCTTAAATCAGGCTTTGAAGGCGGACGCCATAAGCGCAGAGTGGAGTTAATAGAATAAGAGGGACAAAGTGGCAGAAGTTGATTCAAAAAAACTGGCATGTGTTATTGCACGTGTGCTTGACGACAAATTAGCAAGCAATATTTCTATACTTAACATAAGTAATATCTCGTCCTTAGGCGATTATTTCGTAATCGCGTCGGCGGATTCGCCGACTCAGGTTAAATCCTTGATGCAGAGCGTTAAGGAAATGATTAAAAAACATTTTGGACGTTCTCCCGTCAGAATGGAAAATGACCTGAAAAACAGGTGGAATTTGCTGGATTACGGCGATGTTATCGTGCATATTCTTCACAAGGATGAGCGAGAAACTTATGCTATCGAAAAATTCTGGAACCACGCATTCAGTATCCCGGAAGACGTCTGGATGGCTGAATCCGAGGAGTATAGCGAGTATAAGTAAATAAGGGATTAAGGGAATAGGGGAATAAGTTGTATCATAAATTAATCTGTGCAGAATTTTTCCAAAACTGCTCTTTATATAACACTTATTTACTTATTCCCTTATTTACTTATTTACTTAACTTTTCTACACAATTTTACAAAACGTAAGAAATAGGATAAAATAAAAAGCATGGACAGAGCAGAATTAGATAAACAAATTAACGAAGCCATAATGGAAATGGCAAAAGATCCGCAAAACGCGGAAGGTTACCACAAACTTGCGGAATTATACATGCAGGAAGAAAATTACGACAAGGTTATGTCGGTTTTGGAAAGCTTGCTTGCAATTCATCCGGATGACATACGCGCGCTTGTCGGCATGGGGACTATGTGGTTTTATGAAAAAGACTTCAGAAAATCACTCTCATACTACAACAAAGCCCTTGAAATTAACCCGAAAAACTTCCTGATTTATTTCAATATCGGTAATGTTTTTGCTGAATGGAAAAATTTTCCGAAAGCACTTTTCTACTACAACCGCGCAATTGATTTGAATTCCACAAATCCCGAAATCTACAACGCTATTGCGCTTTTGTATGCTGATTTTGAGGATTACATTGAATCAAAAGCTTATTACGAAAAAGCGCTTTCGCTTGACCCTGAAAACCTCACGGCTTTGATTGATATGGGTAATGTCTGCTTCAAGCTTTATGATTATGAAACAGCTCTTGAGCTTTACAAAAAAGTTTTTGCGCTTAACCCTGATAACAAAATCGTTGCGATTTGTATCGGTAATACGTTAACGCTTATGAAAGAGCGCGAGCAGGCTTACAGCTATTTTGAAAAAGCGCTTACAATGGAAGGCGATAACTACAAGGCTTACATTTGTTATGCAATTGCGCTTTCCGAATTTAAAGAATATAATATGGCTGAAGAAATGTACAAACGCGCCATCAGATTAAACCCTGATGAGAAAAATGCTTATGTATTGCTCGCAAACCTTTATACAAACTATAACCGCATAGATTTAGCTATGAATATGTATAAAGATGCGCTCCACGCAAAACCAAATGACCCTGAAACCTATATGCTTTTAGGCAACGCTCACTATCTTGACGGTGATATTGAAAAGGCTATTGCGTCATACAGATCTTCAATTAATATAGCGCCTGAAAACGACGAATACAGACTTGTTTATACTCAGGTTCTTGATGAATACATAGATAAAAAACGCAAGGGAGAAATTCAAACGGCATAATGAGCGGATTCTATGCAAAACCATTTATGATAGAACGTATTGTTGCAGCACTAAGTTACATCACAATGGGTTTTGCAGGCTTTATCTGGCTTATTTTAGGAATTTTTACCAAAGCGCAGTTAAGACCCTTTATGCAGTATCATATTTTTCAGTCGATTTTTATTTCAATCGCGTATTTTTTGCTGTGCTATCTCCTGGGCTTTATCTTGAACATCTTAAGCTTTATTCCGTTCATAAATACGCTCGTGGCGCAGATTACGTTCTTCTTTAACGCGCCTGTATTCGGGCAGTATTCACTAATCCAGACGGTGATTTACGCAATAATTTTATATCTTGCAGTAACTTCATTTATGGGAAAATACAGCAGAATACCTTATATTTCCGACATAATCGACCAGAACGTCAGAAGATACTAACATGCGGCTGCAAAGTTCTCAAGATTTGCCCATGTCAGTTAGGGAGGGGGACAGCAATCAGATCCCGCAATAAATGCGGGATGACGTTTATAGGTTGACAAAAGTCAAAGGTGCTGTCCTGCCTCAGGCAGTACGGGATGATGTGTATAAGTGACCAATGTCAAGTATGTTGTCGTGCCTTTGGCACCCTCCCCCCTTGAGGGGGAGGGGAAGGGTGGGGGGCTCAATCAACTCTTTTTCGCCAAAACAATTGCGTTAGAAAGCGCAATTCCGCCTCTGACCTGAGGATTATTGACGACTTTACCTTTCACATACATAACAGTTGAGCCGCCGCCGTCAAGGTTCATTGCATTAACACATCCGGCTGATTTCATAAAGTTTGCAAGCTGCATCAAGGTCATTCCGACGGAACTTCCCTCACGCCCGTCAACAGCAACAAGGATTAAGTGGTTATCAGCAGTATAGCCGATAGCGCTTCTCGGGTTTTTGCCGCCGATTGCGCCGAGCTTTTGAGCGGTCATATCAACGAAAACCTCGCTATTTTTTACAAGATACGGACCGCCGCTTATGATATGCTTAACATTTTTCCATTCAGGAATTGTATTTATATCAAGTTTAACCCTGTCGCCAACTTTGAACTTGTTCAAAAGAGAAGCAGGGCCTGCAATTACATAGCCGTCAGACGGAATTTGAAGACGAGATGTTGAAATTTGAGAAATTTTGTTGTCAGAAACAGCTATTTGCAGGCCATACTTTGGTGTGGGTGCTGCGAGGCTTCCCCAATCAGGGGTGTATGCTAAAACATAAGTTGAAAGCATTCTCGGCTGGTTAACGTTATCGACCTTAACCGTGTTTTTTCCTGCGCCGAAAGATGCGTTCAATTGAACTCTTGCAATATCATAACCGTCATCAAAAATCCCCATGGCTACTCTGTCGTAGATGGGACCCGTGTACAATTTTTCATTAATCATTAAAGTTCCGAGAGGAACGCCCGTCTGGGGCTTGAAATATGTACCGTTTAATGCGATTATGGAATTTGTATTTTCAGCAATTGATGTAATAGTTTTTTTATTGGAAAGCGTGTCTGAGGCAAGTGCGGGGGTTAATGTATAATCCTTTGCAAGCTCCGGATCGACTTCAACAACGTTAATCTTAACCGGCCTGCCGTCATAGTATTTTGTAATTTTAATATGCTTTACCCCGCTGTCTATGTCGGCTATTAAGGCATTCGGATATTTTTGCCTGATTTCTTCGTCAAAAGTTCGTGACTTAACCTCATCCTTGACCTCGCGCATAATCTCAATAGAGGTTTGTCCTGTGTCAAGAACAGGAACGTTCGCAAGCATATCCCGCGCCATAATAGGTACAAAAGCCGATTGTGCCGCAACTAAAGCCGTAATAATCAAAAAGTTTACAGCTATACCAAAGACGTTCAAAATCCGCTTATCATTGCACAACAACATAGTATCCATAGCTTTACCTCATAATTTAAAGTAACTGGATACCTTTTTGTTTATAGAGTGGGGTGGGGAATAACACTCTCTGGTACTATTATTATTCCCCGAAAACCCGCTTATATAACAGTTTTAAC
>CALVER010000114.1 GCA_944326625.1 Candidatus Gastranaerophilales bacterium
CAATATTTCAAGTGCCATGTCTGAAATTATGTACGACGGACTTTTGACAACACACCCCGTAACAGGTCAGCCAATCCCGAAACTTGCAAAATCATTTTCAATCTCAGAGGACGGAAAAGAATACACAATCAATTTAAGACACGGTATCAAATGGTCTGACGGAAAACCGATTACCGCAGACGACGTTGTTTTTACATGGCGTGACATAATTCTTGCAGGGCTTGGAAATACTTCTATCAGGGACTCTATCGTAATCGACGGCAAGCTGCCGACAGTATACAAAATCGACGATTACACCGTCAAATTTGTAACACCCGAACCCTTTGCACCATTTATAAGAATGCTTTCTTCACCCATTGCACCCAAACATATCTTTGAACCGGCAGTTAAAAAAGGCGCGCAATACTTTGAAACCTTTTTATCCACAAATACAAAGCCTAAGGATTTAGTAATATCCGGCGCATTCAAACTTAAAGAATACGTTCCGGCACAGCGCGTTGTCTATGAACGGAACCCGAATTATTACATTATAAACAAAAACGGGGACAAACTTCCTTATCTGGACAGACTGGTTTATTTGATTGTGGGGGATTTGAATAACGAAGTATTAAAATTTGAAGCAAAAGAGCTTGACACCATTAATCTTCAAGGGTCAAAAGTTGCACGCTACAAAGCAATGGAGCCGCATTCCGATTTCACAATCCATAATCTCGGGCCGAACACAGGCACAATTTATCTTGCAATGAACCTGAACAACCGCAAAAATAACGACGGCAAATTCTACGTTCCGCCGAAAAAGCAGGCGTGGTTTAACGATGTAAATTTCAGAAAAGCTGTTGACTATGCAGTTGACCGCAAAAACATAGTTTTAAATATTGCAAACGGAATAGGAGAACCTCTTTTCACGGCGGAAAGTCTTAATTCGATTTTCTTAAATACAAATCTCAAACCCTATGACAAAGATTTGAACAAATCCCGCGAGCTTTTGAAAAAGTCCGGTTTTTATTGGGACAAACACGGAAGATTATACGACAAATTCAATAACCGCGTGGAATTTGACATGCTTACCAATGCAGGAAACACAGAGCGCGAAGCCATCGGGGTTATGATTAAACAGGATTTGGAAGATCTTGGGATGAAAGTTAATTTTAAACCCATTGAATTCAATTCACTTGTCAATAAGCTCGTAAACACTCTCGATTGGGATATGGTTATAATGGGCTTTACCGGATCTCCCTTGGAGCCTAACGGCGGGAAAAACGTTATGATG
Source organism: Candidatus Gastranaerophilales bacterium (assembly GCA_944326625.1). Lineage (GTDB taxonomy): Bacteria > Cyanobacteriota > Vampirovibrionia > Gastranaerophilales > Gastranaerophilaceae > SIG32. The sequence continues at coordinate 1,271 of CALVER010000114.1, forward strand.
TCCGACGGAACATTACATGTATATAACATGAGGCTTGAAAAAGACAAAAATTCCCCGCGCTACGATTTTGAAAAAAAGATTGACGAAATGTTTATAAAAGGCGCACTCGCAACAAAATTTGAAGATAGAAAAAAATATTATGACGAGTACCAGAAAATAATTTATGACGAAAAGCCTTTTATATACATCTATTCACCCACTGTAATTGTCGCAATCCGGGATAAATTCAAAAATATATTTCCGACATCACTCGGCGGGGTTACGTATAATATAGAGGAAATTTATATTTGTGAATCGCCTGAAAAATGTTATTCTGAACTAAAAATCAATAAGGAGCCCCTGAAACAAGTTCAGGGTGACACGAGGTAACAACCCATTATGGAAATCTTAAAATATATATTTAAAAGAATTTTGCAGACGATACCGTTATTGATAATAGTATCGTTAATAAGCTTTTTTATAATAAGGCTGTCGCCTGTGGATCCGCTTGCGGAATTAAGGCTCAACCCGTCAGTTTCAAAAGAAACTCTTGAAAAAGAAACTCAAAGGCTGGGTCTTGATAAACCTATTATTATTCAATACGCCAAATGGGCAAAATCATTTATAAAAGGCGATCTCGGGATAACCGCGAACGGCGAACGGGTCAGTACAAAACTGAAAGAAAGAATTCCAAATACCCTTTTATTAACAGTTGTGGTAATTTTTCTGACATGGGCTGCGGGAATTCCGCTCGGAATACTTGCCGCACTCAAATGGAAAACTCCTTTTGACAGAATACTTACGGTTTTAACAAGTGTCGGAATGGCAATTCCGTCGTTTTTCTTTGCGGTTTTGCTGTTAATTTTTGCGGTCAGAACGGGCTGGTTTCCGGTAGGAGGTTTAACAAGTGCAAATTTTGCAGATATGGGATTTTTTAGTCAGATAAAAGATATCGCACATCACCTGTTTTTACCTGTGATTGTACTTTTTACGATTTCGCTTGCGGGATTGCAGCGACAAATGAGGGCAAATATGCTTGACGTACTCGACAGCGATTACGTAAAATTCGCACGTGCAAAGGGTTTGAGCGAGGTTAAAGTTGTTTATAAACACGCACTCAGGAACGCGGTTAACCCTTTAATAACCCTTTTGGGGTTTGAATTTGCAGGATTATTAAGCGGAGCTGCTTTGACTGAATACGTATTTCAATACCCCGGATTGGGACGGTTGATTTTGGAAGCGGTTTTGAAATCCGATATTAATCTTGTTATGGCGTCCTTGATGATGGGGGCTATTATGCTTATACTTGGAAATTTAATTGCGGATATACTGTTGATAATTACGGATCCGAGAATAAGGGTGAAATCATGAGAGAAGTTTTAAGACAATTATTAAAAGATAAATTTGCAAGACTTGCCCTTATAGTTCTCGGGGTAATCTATCTTGCGCTTTTCTTTGCGGATTTTCTGGCACCTTATACAAAAGATTTTTCAGACAGAACAATGGCATACGTTCCCCCGTCCAAAATCTTTACGATTGACGAAAACGGTAAATTTTCAAGACCTTATACATATAATTACATAAGAGAATTCGACCAAAATACCCTTGAGATGACCTACAAACTTGACCGTTCACAAAAATATTATCTGAAATTTTTCTCACAAGGACAGCCTTATAAATTCTTAGGATTGATTCCAATGAAACGTCACCTTGTAACCGTCGCACCTGAGGGCAGATTATTCCTTTTAGGGACAGACATAAACGGCCGCGATGTATTTTCAAGACTTTTATTCGGCGGAAGAATTTCAATGACAATAGGATTTCTTGCTTTATTCGTACTGTTTCCGATAGGACTTTTATATGGCGGAATTTCAGGGTATTTCGGCGGCAAAGTCGATACCATAATGATGCGGTTTGCGGAAGCTGTTATGTCCATTCCGAGTTTTTACTTGTTGATAATCCTTGCATCAATTCTGCCGTCCGGGATGACGAGCATCCAGAGATTTATCCTTATTGTCGTAATTCTTGCACTGATTGGCTGGGCAAGTTTTGCACGTGTGGTCAGAGGAATGGTTTTGTCTATTAAAAATCAGGAATTTGTTCAGGCGGCAAAATCAATAGGGCAATCAAGACTCGGTATTATCGTAAAACATATTCTGCCTCAAACAACAAGCTTTGTAATAGTTGCAATGACTTTATCGGTTCCGTCATATATCTTGTCAGAATCAGGCTTAAGCTTTTTAGGCTTAGGAATTCAACAGCCGGATGCGAGCTGGGGTAATATGCTCAAAGAAGCACAGGAATTTACAAATATAATCTATCGCCCGTGGCTTTTAACACCGGGATTTTTAATTTTTGTTGCGGTATTGGCATTTAACTTAATAGGTGATACAATAAGGGACGTATTGGATCCGAAAAGCAGGGTAAGATAAGGACAAAATAAATGGAATTACTGGGAATTTTTGATTTAAACATAATAATACGCGTGATTTCTGCGTTGTTATTAGGTTTTGCAGTCGGTCTTGAAAGAGAAATGACAAACAAATACGCAGGATTAAGAACAAACATCCTTGTTTGCCTCGGCGCATGCGTATTTACAATAATTTCAATATACGGATTTCCGGCAATTACCGTAACGTCAGTTGAGCTTGGAACCCGTGATACGGCACGTGTTGCGGCACAGGTTGTAACAGGTATAGGTTTTATCGGCGGCGGAACAGTTTTACGCCACGGCGCAACTGTTTTCGGACTTACAACTGCCGCAACTTTATTTATGTCAGCTGCAATCGGTATGGCATGCGGCGCTGGAATGTATGATCTGGCAATAGTTGCAACAATTGTAGCTATCATAACCCTTGTTTCCGTCAGATTCTTTGAAAAAAATGTTCTTGTGTCCAGCACAAAAAACCTTTGCAGACTTAAGATTTCTTTAAAATGCCAAAACAACAATGCTGACGAAATTTATGAACATATTGTAAATAAATATCCGTATTTAAAAGAAATAAGCAAAAAAGCAGATGAAACTTTGACAAAAATTATTGTAATTCTTGAAATGAATGCCAAAAAACCGATGCAATCACTTTATAAAGAATTCCAAAAATTTGAAGGGATTGAATCGGTTTCAATACAGGAATTCTGTGAGGCTTAAATTAATCCCACGGATAATCGTCTTTAATTTCCCAGCCGTCCATCTCAATAAGTCTTGAACAAAATGAACCCGCACCGATTACCCCACCAGCAGCCTTAGGATTACACTGACCTGACGTACCCGGTATTAATAAGAAGTTTCTGCTATACGACATCCCATCCATTTGCCAATACTGATCATAAGTAGTTAATTTATCATTTACAAATGAGAACACAAAAATATCCTTTCCAACGATATTCGGATTAGATTTGCCGTTTAAATCTACTATAAGTGTAAGCCAAATCACGGTACCATTAATATGTGGCAGATAAAATAACGTATTCCCGTTCGTCAATTGAGCTACCTGACTTATATTCTTGCCATGTACGTTTCCATCTAGACTTTTAAAATCATATACATCTGTAATTCCCATAATTTTTACATAAGGAGCAAAATATTTGTTAATAAAAGAAATATTGTCCAAATCATAATCCCATTTTGATGGAGAACCATTTTCCATTACTGAAAACTGCATTAGCTGCTGCAATAATGCATATGCCTGTTTTAGCTTTACTACCGTTTGTTTTTTTTGATAATTGGATACAAGTGTCGGTATTGTCATCGCGGCAACAATTCCGATAATTGCTAAGGTTATTAACACCTCTGCTAATGTAAATGCCGCTTTAACTTTTTTGTCATTCCGAACTTGTTTCGGAATCTCTATATGGGATCCTGAAATAAATTCAGGATGACAAATGCCTTTTTGACATTTACTAATCTTCTCTCCAACTTCAGGTATCTCACAAGGGGAATATGTCTTTGAGACCATAGCGGAGCCGGAGGTGAGAGCGGGAGCGAGCAGAGGCTGAAGGGCTTTGCGCAGGCAAAGACCGTAACGCCGTTTCATGCGAGCGACCAAGACAGCGTCGTC
>CALVER010000115.1 GCA_944326625.1 Candidatus Gastranaerophilales bacterium
AAAACATTCATCGACATAACGGTTTTGCAATCAGGATAGCCTGAGCAGCCCAGAAACTGTGTACCGAATTTGCTTGTTCTCACAACCATGGGCTTTCCGCAGTTCGGACAATTAATGCCGGTTTCTATGTTAATTTTTTTCGCGGTTTTCATAACGGAATTTACTTCCTCCATAAACGGGTCGTAAAAATCCTTTAAAACCTTGTTCCAGACAGCTTTTTTATCGGCGATTTTGTCGAGTTTTTCTTCCATGCCTGCTGTGAACTTGTAATCCATAATGTCGGAGAACTGTGTAACAAGCTGTTTTGAAACCGCACGTCCCAAAATTGTCGGATGAAGGGCTTTATCGCGTTTTTCAACGTATTTGCGGGTCTGAATTACCGTAATAATAGTTGCATAAGTTGACGGACGTCCTATTCCGTATTCTTCCAGAGCCTTGACCAGAGACGCTTCGTTATATCTCGGCGGCGGCTGGGTAAAGTGTTGTTTCGGGGTTATTTTGTTACAATCAACGCTGTCGCCTTTTTCAAGGTCGGGAATTTTGGAATCTTCAACCTTTTCGTCCTCCGCGTCGTTATAAAGTTTCAAAAACCCGTCAAAGGTAACCTTGCTTGTGCCTGCTCTTAACGTGTAATCACCTGCCGTAATCTCAATTGATTTATTTGCGATTTCAGCGTTTGACATCTGGGAGGACATAAATTTGTCCCAGATCAGTTTATACAATCTGTACTGGTCATTATCAAGGTATTGCTTAATGCTTTCGGGCGTTCTTTCAGGATATGAAGGGCGGATTGCCTCGTGCGCGTCCTGAACGTTTTGTTTGCCTTTGACGTAAATATTAGGAGTTTCGGGGTAATATTTTTCGCCGAAATTATTCAGGATAAAATCTTTTGCCATTGCCATGGCGTCATCTGACACCCTTGTACTGTCAGTTCTCATATAAGTAATAAGCCCGACGGCGCCTGAATCAAGCTCAATACCTTCATAAAGCCTTTGTGCAACCTGCATTGTTTTTTGAACTCCGAAACCGAGCTTGGAGCTTGCGGCACGCTGGAGTGTTGATGTTATAAAAGGCGCGGTAGGCTTGCGTTTTGTTGATTTGTTGGTAACTTTTGACACCAAAAAGTCGGAATTTTTAAGATAATCGACAATTTTTTGCGCTTCTTCTTCGTTTTTTATATTTTTTTCAACGGGTTTGTCTTTGTATTTTGCGACTTCCGCCTCAAAAACTTTTCCGTCTTTTGCAAGCTCCGCGTGAATTGACCAGTATTCCTGCGGAACAAATGCCTCGATTTCATCCTCGCGCTCGCAAATCATCCTCAACGCAACAGACTGAACGCGGCCTGCGGAGAGATTATAATTCCCCATCTGCTTCCACAAAACAGGGCTTAACTTATACCCCACAAGCTTGTCAAGAATTTGTCTTGTCTGCTGTGCCTGAACCATATCCATATTAATCATTCTCGGGTGTTCTACGGAATATTTTACCGCTTTCGGGGTAATTTCGTTGAACTCAATCCTTTTAATTTTTTCGTCGGGAACTTTCAAAACCTGTCGTACATGCCAGGCAATAGCTTCACCCTCGCGGTCAGGGTCGGAGGCGATATAGATATTATCAAACTTTTGCGCAAGGTCGTTTAATTTTTTCACAACAGCCCTTTTGCCGGGGATAATTTCGAATTTCGGTTCAAAATTGTTATCAACGTCAAACCCTAAGTTATCGGTTTTCGGATCTTTTGTCGGTAAATTTCTTATATGCCCGAAACTCGCCTCAATCTGAAATCCGTCCCCTAAAATCTTTTTGATTGTTTTGGATTTTGCGGGAGACTCAACGATTACTAACGATTTTTCTTTTTTATTTGTCTTTTTAGCTGTTTCTGCCACGGTTATACCTTTTTATATCTGTCTGAACCGACTTGTTTTATTATGCCCTTAAGCTCCATGGTTGTCAAGTCCGTCAATAAATTTTCAACACTCATTCCGGTTATCGAAATCAGTTCATCAACACCTTTTTCTTCAATTTCAAGGGCATTGAGAATAATTTTTTCATTTTCGGTCAATAACGAAAGTTCTTTTTGCACAGACACTTTTTTAATTTCCCAGTTAAGCGCGTTCAAAATATCTTCGGCGGAAGTTACAAGAGTTGCGCCGTTTTTAAGAAGTTTATAAATTCCTTCGGTATTCGGGTTTGAAATTAAACCGGGCATACACATTAATTCCCTGCCCTGTTCAAGCGTTAAGTTTGCGGTAATCAATGCACCGCTTTTCAAAGACGCCTCCGCAACAAGGGTTCCGTATGAAAGCCCCGATACAATTCTGTTTCTCTGCGGAAATCTGAATTTCAAAGGTTCAAATGTTGGGAAATATTCGCTCAAAACAGCGCCGTTGCCGTTCTCTATTCTTTCATAAAGATGTTTGTTGCTTGCCGGATAATAAAAATCCAGCCCGCTTGCGATTACGCCGATTGTTTTAAGGTTATTGTTAAGCGCCGACAAATGCGCCTCGGAATCAATTCCCGCAGCCAATCCCGACACTATACAGATATCCGTTCCCGCAAATTGCGAAATAATCTTGCTTAACTCATCTTTTGCGCTGTAGCTTGCACGTCTTGACCCCACAACCGCAAGAGTTTTTTCAAGATTACAAATATCAAGGCTTCCTTTATAATACAATACCGCAGGCGGATCCGATATATTTTTGAGCATTACGGGGTAATTTTCATCCTCAAGCGTCAAATATTTTATATTTCTCCGTGTGACTTCTTCCAGAACCTTATCAGGATTAACTTTATCGCGCAGCGTCAGAAAATTTTCGGCTTTCTTGATATTTAATCCGTCAATATTCATCAAATCAAGCCGTGACGCCTTGAATGCCGCCTCTATATCCCCGAAATAATTATATAATCTTTTTATAAACCCGCTGTCTATCTGCTCTATTGACGACAGCGCAACCCAGTATTTACTTTTCATCTCTTTTCTTTTTAACTTTTTCTATCAAAGCCTTGACGCTGTCAATTTCTTCCTCAGGCACGTCAAGCTTTATGTAATCTTCAAAATACTCAATCGCATCGTCATAATCCCCGCGTGCCATAAAAAGTATTCCCGCCTTTTTATATGCCGGATGAAATTTATCGTTCACCGTAATTGCTTTCAGATAATTAGAAATTGCCTTGTCGATTTCATCATTTGCCTCATAAGCCTGTGCCAGAATATAATAGACAAATTCGTTGTTCTCTTTGTATTCAAGAACATTTTCAAAATTTTCAATTGCAAGCTGATAATTCCCGAGCTCAAAATGAACTTTTCCTAAATCATAATAAGCGTCATAGTTATCCGGCTGGCGTTCCAAAATCTGCTCCAATTCATCAATTGCCAAATCCAGCCTTGCATCTTCCATATAAAACCGCGCAAGATAATGAGAAAGAATTAATTCCTCAGGCAGCTCGTAAATCCCCGTATTCAAAAGCCCGATACCGTGTTCAAAATCCTTTTGACGGTAATAAATATCCGCAAGGTTTATGTATGCCTGCACAATTTTAGGATTCAATTCAAGCGCGTGAAGAAAATTTCTCTCCGCTTTTTCATAATCACCCTTATTTGCGTAACATAATGCCAGATTATTATAAATTTCCGCATTATCGGGATTTTTTTCCAAAATTGCCGTGAAGGTGTCAATTGCCTTGTCCCAATCGCGCTTTTTAAAATATTCAATTGCTTTATCGAGTTGTTCCTGCATAATTTTTCCCTTATAAACCGAGTGACATGCCTGAATCTTCAGTGTTTCCGGAACCTATATTTTTGATAACCGTTCTTGTATTGCCGGTTGCCTGAAAATCTTTCGGCTCAAGGGTCATCCTGATTTTGTCAGCATAAATTGTTCTGACCCCCTGAGTAATGCTTGAGCGTCCCGTGAAATATATTTCGTTAGGCTTGCCGGTAGTTTTGTCCGGATAGAAAGTAATTTTCGGCCCCACTGCGTAGTAATCCTGATACCACACGTGAACATTTCCGCTCGCGTTATAAATGTTTTTGCTTTTGTTATATTCCTGATAATTTGATTTCAAAACCAGTTTGTCGCCGCCTTCCATAGTGGCTTTGGAAGTTGTGTTGCCTGTTGCAATCAAAATTTCCGTTGCCGGATCATATACGAATTTGTCGGCAAAAGATTCGTTATTTTGTTCTTTTACCATAGCATTCCCGATTAGCGTAATATTTTTCAAATCGCCGTTTTTATCGGTTTTAATTGTGGCATGGTTTGAATATGTTTCAATATCCTTATATTTTATGGTAACAGTGCCGTCAGCATCCATAACACCCGAATTTGTGTCATATTCCTGTGAATCCGCATTAATTACGACAATCGGGTTTTTGCCGTCATAGACAATTGACTGGGTGTCGCCTTCGGCTTTTATAACTTTAGTTATCAAAGATACTTTCAAAATATTTGCCTTAACTTCGCGTTTTTTATTCTTTTTAACCTCATAGGCATAAGGTTTGTCGTAAAAAGTTGCGGTATCAAGCTGCTGATCTTCTGTCATATTAACGTCTGCGGTCTGGCCTTCAACACGTAAATCATCAACAGATACTTTTACATCACCTTGAAATTTAATCTTGTTTTCGGATTCCGCATAACTCTGATTTTTTGAATCTATAACAAGATCGGACGCATTTACCGCAATGCCGAGAGTTAATAATACAGCTGTTAATCCAATCAGTATCTTTTTCATTTTGTCTCCTTAGTGTCGTATATTTTGGAAGTTGTATTTCCGGTAATTTTAAAATGTTCATAGTCAGGGCTGATTTCAACCTTATCGGCCGTTGCAACAAAATTATTATCACGTGTAATTTTCACATTCCCTGTTGCGACAACGGGCCGGTCGCTGCCTGCGTAACGAAGTCTGTCAGCTTTTAACGTTGTTCCGTCCTCAAGAACTATAAACGTATCCTGATATAAAACTATTACTTTTGTACTTGCGTTATAGGTTCCTTTTGAGGATTGAAAACTCATCCCGACTTTGTTTTCCTTATAAAAATTCCCGATAACATTATCCATCATGGCGATTTCGTTGTTACTGTCATAGGCTCCTGTTTCGCCGTACATTTCCCAGTATTTTTTTTCGTTTTTGGTTTCTGTCAGAATAATCCCGTTGATTAAAGCTTCCTGACGGTCTTTGTCCGTTGAAAGCTGGCTTCTGTTAAAATCATGCGTAATAACGCCTGCAGATATAAACGCCCACACCATAACTCCCGCAAGCGCTCCGAATGCACCTATATATGCTTTCTTCTTTTTGCTTAAATT
>CALVER010000116.1 GCA_944326625.1 Candidatus Gastranaerophilales bacterium
TCTTGAGCCGTGAATGAAATTCCTTTTTTATACAAAACGTCAAAGTTGCCGAGTTCAATTGCGTCAGCGCCCAAATCTACAGCTTTTACCAGTTCTTCGGGAACTATTGAAGATACGAATAAAGGTAATTCCGTCATAGAACGGATTTCTTTTACGATTTCTTCTTTAGCGCAGATGTCAACAGCGCTTGCGCCTGAATTTTCAGCAGATGAAACAACTTTTTTGATGTTTACGATATCAAAATTGTCAATACCTGCAATAACTTTAACTGCTTTCTTTTCCTGTAAATGTTGTTTAAATAAATCAATTCTTGCCATAATCAAATTCTCCTTCTTTGTGAATTATACATTAAAATTATAATAATTTCAAGAACTAACCGAAAATTAATAATTTTTGGCAATACTTTAGGCCGGAAAATTTTACATAATGAGGGTAAAGAGGAATTGTTATGCAAAGAATTTTGTCTTTAATTACGGCTATAATAATAGGGTTAGCGCCGGCTTTCGGGGTAAACTACGAACCTGATGAAAGGATTAACATTGCGGTTTACGAAAAAATAAACCCGGCAATTGTAGCGATAGATGCGCAGCTTGACGACGGGGTTTCCGCCGGGACGGGCTGCGTAATTTCAAAAGACGGCGTAATTTTGACCGGCTCGCATGTTGTTGAAGGCTGCAAAGATATTGATGTGACAATGTATAACGGAATTGTTTACAAAGCAAAAATTCTTGCGAAAATGGGGAAAAATAAGGATCTGGCGCTTTTGAAAATCGCCCCGAAAACCGAATTGCAGACGGTTGCTTTCGGAAATTCGGAGGATATCAAGGTCGGGCAAAAAGTTCTTGCAATCGGTAATCCATTCGGATTTTACGGAACTTTGACGCAGGGAATTGTTTCAAGAATTGACTACACAAAGAACAGAATTCAAACGGATGCCGCAATTAACCCGGGGTGTTCGGGCGGCCCGCTTTTAAATTCAGCAGGAGAAGTTATCGGGATTAACCAGTCGATTTACAACCCCGATAATAATATTTCAAATATCGGAATAGGCTTTGCAATCCCTATAAACGACGCAAAACAATTTATAAAAAGTGCAAACCTTGCCAAAAATTAGCTGTTCGTGATATATTTTTTATATGATAGAATTTTTCGGTCTGTGTGTTATAAATTTTTTTAAGAGCCTGAAATATTTACTGCAAAGGCAGGTAAAGTTTTCGAGCATAATTTCGCAGGCAGCATCCATAAGTTATGATTCTTTGATAATTTCGCTGTCAATAGCGTTCATTGCGGCGGCTGTAATTGCCGTTCAGGTAGCAAAACAATTTTTGATGACCGGAGCCGAAACTTATATCGGGGGCACTATTGCGATAGTTATGATAAGAGAAATTGCGCCGGGATTTGTTGCGCTTGCAATCGGCGCGAGAGCAGGCACGGCGATTTCGGCGGAGATTGCAAACATGCAGGTTACAAGCCAGGTGGATGCCATGAAAACCTTAAAAGTCGACCCTGTGGGGTATTATTTCACCCCGAGAATAATTGCGGCAATGATTACGGTGCCTATGGTTGTATTGATTGCGGAAGTTATCGGGGTTTTGGGCGGAATGCTGGTATGTTCCGCCACAATCGACCTGCATCCCGCGCGCTATATGAATTCCGTCTGGGCATGGCTTTCTACACGCGATATTTATATAAGTCTTTTAAAAGCGTCAATATTCGGCGGATTAATCGCGCTTGTCTGTGCAACACAAGGTTATCAGACAAAAGGCGGTGCAAAAGAGGTCGGTATTTCAACCACTCAGGCGGCAATCCTGTCTACGCTTTATATGCTTATCGCGGACTTTCTGGTTAATCTGGTCTTTTATATCGCGAAATAAATTTACTTGTCTAAAGTGAATAAGGGAATAAGTAAATAAGGGAATAAGTGTTATATAAAAAGCAATTTTGAAAAAATCCCGCACAGATTAATTTTAGAAATAACTTATTCCCTTATTCCCTTATTCACTTATTCACTTCTTAGTGCCTTACTGCCTTAGTAACTTAGTATCTTATTAAGCATATCGGCGAGTTTGGTTTCGAGTTTGCCGTTAAGGGTTTTGCTAACCTTTTGGAGCGCTTTTGCAATAATTTCCATATTATCAGTCCAGACAAAATTTTCCTTAACGTATTTATCCGCGCGTTCAAAATCTTCGTCTATTTGAAGTCGGATAATCTCTTTGAGCATTTCTTGAGCTGCGGGAACGACTTTGTCTATATTAACGTGGATTTTTCCGTCAACAAGCTCGTATGCGCCGCGTTCCGCCATATATTTATTCTGCATAACCGTTCTGACGCGGTGTGCCTGGCTTAAATTCGGTTTTGATTTCAAAAAGTTATCAGCCACAACTGTTACGAGAATTTGTTTGCGCTGTTCTTCTGTATACATTCCGAGTTCGGTCAACAGGTCAACAGAAGCTAAAGATGCCATATCAGCCTTGTTTTCCTCAATAATATTCCTGTATTTGCCGAGTTTTTCGCAAGCCTTTTTGGGTCCGAGGGAATGCGCGTTTTCATGCCCGATTGTAAACCAGTGGTCAGCCTCGTCAAGATAATATTTGTGCTGATCTTTGTCTAAAACCGCATCCAGCCTTTCCTGAAGCTTTTTCTTATCGCTTATAAATCTTATCTGCCTGTGATAAACGTTGCGTCTGCCCCCGCCGATTTGTAAAGACGGTTTGTCGTCATTCGGGAGGTTTTCCGCAAGCGTAATCCCGCCCCTGTACGCCCCGACATCACCGGCAGCCTGAACCATATCAACGTCAACCATTGTCTGTTTTGTGTCTTTATCCGGCGAAATATTCTGCTCATATTCATCCGCGTAAGGCATATTTTTTGCAAGTTCGGGAAGGTATTTTTTAATCGCCGTCAAAGCTTCCGTGCCTTTTTTATTAACAATTCCGACCCTGCCGCCGAGAAAATCCTTGGGCGTCGGAGTTATACCGTGTTTTGAAAGCAGATTAACGAGTTCGGAGTTTTCCATAATTGTGCCGGTCATCTCGTCTTCGTAATTTTCCCTTGTAATCGTGAATTCCAGCGGCGTATCCTGCAAAGTTGCCCATTTTTTATCCGCAAACGCATCGAATGTCGGATCAGCAGTTCTCAGGGCTTTGGATTGCAGAATTAAATACTCGTTGAAATCCTCATTTGTGGAAGTTTCTGCGGCTTTTTCCAATTCGTCGGCCGCTTTTTGAAATTCTTCGCGGAATTTGTCCACATAATCAATTCCGACAAGGTGTTTTCCGCTTCTTTCAACAACAGAGCGCTGATTGAGGACTTTCTTAACCTCGTCGATTTTATTTGCGTTAATCATTTCCGTCAAAATTTTATGAAATTCTTTTACGCTTAAATCCTTCGGGTAAACGCCTTTTCCGGGAAGTTCTTTAATCCCTTTTGCAAGGTTAATTTTATTTGACATTGTGTCAACGGCATTCATGCCTTTTTGCGCGTCAAAGAGGATTTTGGTTAATTTGGCGCGCTTATTGCCGTTTTTAATTTCGCGTTTCAGATAAGCTTCAAAATCAAGGTTATCGTGGCAATCGAGCTGCAAGTTAACCCGTCCGATGATATTTGCCGCCTTTACAAGGTGGATGAGCGCTTTTTTGTCACCCTCATCAAGCGCAAGATATTCGGGCGCATCGGGGGTTAAAAATTTCTTTGTAACCAGATAGTCCTTACTTGTCCGCTTTTCAAGCTCTTTTTCCGTCAGATTTAATTCAAATTCTCTCATAGATAAACTCCTTTTGCGGAAAATTATAGCATATTTTTCCGCGGCATGGCTCATCTATTTATGGTAAGTTTCCCCCTTGATTATTTTGAAGGCTCTATATATCTGCTCAACAAGCAAAAGCCTTGCAAACTGGTGCAGAAACGTCATTTTCGACATACTCAAAGCAAAATCCGCCCTTCTTGAAACCTCTTTTGCAATCCCGTGGGAAGAACCGATTACAAATGCAATCTCTGAAATTCCCTCATTTGACAGGGTTTGAATTTTTTCGGCAAATTCTTCGCTCGAAAGCATTTTTCCCTGAATTTCCAGCGTAATTACGTACGTCTGCGGCTTTATGCAGGCAAGAATTTTTTCGCCCTCGGCATCAAGAGCTTTTTCAATTAAATTTTCATCCCTTATCTCCACGGGCGTAAGTTCAACCATTTCCACGTTTGCGTAGGGTGTAAGCCGTTTGAGGAATTCGTCAATCCCGTCTTTTAGAAATTTTTCTTTGATTTTGCCTAAAGCAATAATTTTTATCTTCATTTTTTCTCGATATAAACAGACTGTGACGGGAACGCAAAATCAATGCCCTCTGCTCTGAAGCGTTTTACAATCTCCAGAATTACGTCTGATCTTATTTTGATAAATTCATTAAAAGCGTTCGTTTTGACGTAAGCGTAAAGTCTTATGTCAATTGAGCTTGCAGAAAGGGTTTCGACAACCGTGACGGGATTTTTGTGAACCCTTGTGTCGTTTTCGCAAACCTCTTTTATAATCTCGATTGCGCGGTGAAGTTTTTCGTCGCTTGTGTCGTAAGTTACGCCAAAAACCTCGTTAATCCGGCGCTTTCTCGCTTTTGAAATATTTGTAATCAAAGTCGCCGAAATATTATTATTGGGAATTGATACGATAAAATCGTCCAGTGTGCGGATTTTGGTTGATAAAAGGTTAATATCTTCAACCGTACCTTCAATTTCGCCGATTTTAACGTAATCGCCGAGTTTATAAATTTTATCCGCTATAATCGCAAGCGTTCCGAAAAAGTCGGCGATCGTCTGCTGAGCCGCAAAGCCCACTGCCAGACCGGTTATACCGAAACCTGCTATCAGTGAGGTTATTGAATACCCGTTACTTTGCAAAAACGATGCGACAATAAAAAACAGGATTAAAAATTTTATTATCTTATCCAAAATCGGGATTAAATGCGACGAAAGCGCCGTTGAATCCGACTTTTGGGTATGCTCTTTCAGTTTCCGTATAAAAATATCCGTAACCTTGAAAAGCGCAATCGCTATTATTACGTTAATTATAATCCCTATGATAAAGCCGAATTTCAGCGTCTTTAGCGCTGCTTCGATTTTATCCGCGTAATTTAAAATTTCTGTTATCATTGAAACTCCTTTATAAGACGATACTTTGATGAAAGTCGTTAAGTTATTATGT
>CALVER010000117.1 GCA_944326625.1 Candidatus Gastranaerophilales bacterium
CAGAAAAGAACTTAACGTCCTAACGTCTTATCGTCTTAACGACTTTAAAAAGAAAGCCGGTGCTACGCACGTAGCCATGTCAGAGAACATTCGTCGTGTCGCGTTTACTCTGGCGGAAGTTTTAATCACCCTTGCAATAATCGGTGTTGTGGCAGCGATGACAATTCCGACGCTGGTTGTTAATTATCAGAAAAAAGCTACTGCGACAAAAGTTAGGAAGGCATATTCCGAACTCGCTCAAGCGTTGAAAATGGCTCAGGCGGAGCATGGTGATCCTAACACATGGCAGGTCATAAAATATTCGGATAGTGCGGAAAATTCAGAATGGTTTGTTGATACTTACCTGAGACCGTATTTGAAAATTGCAAGAGACTGCGGAACGGGTAATGAGGCCAAAACTAATTGTCATATGTCCTCAGCAGGCGTTTATTCATATAATTTTATTTTAAGTGACGGAGTAGGAATTTCTGTTGCAGCATATTCTTACGGAGAATCTGTACAATTTACGCTAACTGTAAATTTCAAAGATATACGTGTAGGCGGTGTTGATGATTTCGGATTTCTTATGCTATTGGAGGATATGTCAAAAGGCCTTTTGCCGTACGGTTATACAGAAGGTTTAACCCGTGAAGAAATCAAGTCGGGTTATTTGGTAAATTATCCTGACAAAACCCACCAGACCGACTCAATTAATATAGCCTGCAAGCCTTATGACGGAGAAGATTATGACGAGGACAGCGGAACATATATACGCCACTCGTGTACATATCTTTTATGGGTTGATAATTGGGAATTTAAAGACGATTATCCGTGGTAAACCGGAGAATTTTGGGCGATGTTAGGTGAATTTTCAGCAAAATCTTTCAGCGCCTTGAAAACGAACGGATGAAGATTGCCTTTTGCAACATCTCTGTAGATTATGTTAAGCGCCTGTGTTTTATCCATGGGCGCTTTGTAAACACGCGGTTCAATTAATGCGGAATATTTGTCGGCGGCTGACAGAATTTGCAGGTTCAAGTCAGCAAAAAAGTCTTGCGGAACTTTCGGGTAGCCTGTGTGGCTTGCGTTCTGGTGGTGGTATTTAACCAGTTTAAGCGTTTTTGCGTCAAGTCCGGAATTTTTCAAAATTTCATAGCCTAATTCTGAATGGCGGTGCATAATTTCTTTTTCGGCATCTGTGAGTTTGCCGTTTTTGTTCAAGATTTCGGAAGGTATAAGAACTTTCCCTATATCGTGAAGAAAAGCGGCATCTTTCACGGCTTTTACATCTACGTGTTGTTTAAGCGCCTTCGGTAAGTTTGAAATTATTCCTGCGGCAATATTTTGGGTTTCTTTAGAGTGGTTATCGGAAAGTTCCTGCAATTCTTTCAGATTAAGTTTTACAGGAGCATTAATTTCTTTGAGAATTGTTTTGATTTCGGGATTTGTCATAAGAGATTTTTGAATAAAATCTTCCGTTGCAAAACGGCTGACAGAGGTGCTTTCAAAACTGTCTCCGCCAAAATTATTCCCAAAACCTACACGGGATGAAAATATGTTTATATTTGAATTGATACCGCCCACACCAAGCGGTTTTCTGATGTCAATTCCCATTTTCCACACTAAGATTATCTACACTACTCCTATATAAAGTATTTTTTTAAATACGGATTGCATAAATATATTGATTTGTGAATAAAATTTTACATAAAATGAGACACAGTCTTTATTTTTAATATAAAGTTATATATGGGTAGAGGTTTAAGAAAAACGGGAATAATAAATATGGGGTACAAGCTGCGGGGTTTGCTATGGGCGATTTTACTGTAGGACATGCCACAAGACCTGACGTAAAATCAAAACACTTCGGATTTGAGTCAATGTTTCCGCGAAAAGAAAATATTGACGACATGTTTCGTGAATATTTTTCAAAACACAGCTCTGATGACGGGTTCGTTGATCTTCACGGTGAACTTCAAAGGCTCGATTTGAGAGGTTAAACGTCCGGCCGGCATGAAAAAGATTTGAAAACCACACCATAGGGTGCGGTTTCTTTTTTTGTGTTATAATTAGGAAAGAAAAGGAAGTATAACATGAGTTTGACAGTATATTTAGGGATAGACGTAGGATCAGTTACCACAAAACTTGCGCTTGTGGATGAAAAAGGAAAATATATAGACAGCTACATGCTGAGAACGGCCGGCAAACCCGTAATGGCGGTTCAAAAAGGTTTGAAAGAGCTTTATGCGAAAAAGCTGACGGATTATGATGTTATGGGAGTCGGGACAACAGGTTCGGGCAGAAATCTTGCAGGAGCTTTAGTCGGTGCGGACATTATTAAGAACGAAATTACGGCGCACGCTGTTGCGGCGAGTACAAATGTCCCGGGAGTTCAGACAATTCTGGAAATCGGCGGTCAGGACAGCAAAATAATTCTGCTCCGCGACGGTATTGTAACCGATTTTGCGATGAATACGGTTTGTGCGGCCGGTACGGGTAGCTTTTTGGATCAGCAGGCAAACAGGCTTAATGTTCCGATTGAAAAGTTTGGCGAAACCGCTTTGAAATCCGAAAATCCCGCAAGAATTGCAGGGCGCTGCGGCGTTTTTGCGGAAAGTGATTTAATCCACAAACAGCAGTTGGGATATCCTGTCGAGGATTTGTTATACGGACTTTGTCAGGCTTTAGTCAGAAATTATCTTTCCAATCTGGCACTGGGTAAAGAGTTGCTGCCTGTATTTTCATTCCAGGGCGGTGTTGCAACAAATTCAGGCATGGTAAAAGCTTTTGAAGAAGCTCTCGGTCATAAAGTTATTGTACCTGAAAACCATCAGACAATGGGTGCAATAGGTGCTGCGCTTCTTGCAATGGAAAATCATCAGTACACCGAAACTCCGACCAAATTCAAGGGCTGGCAGGTCGGTGATATGCATTTTTCATCAATAACATGCGACTGCAACGGCTGCTCCAATAATTGTGAAGTTATCACGATCGTTGAGGGTGTAGACGAAGTTCAGCATGTTGAAAAAATTAAAGATATTAAGGGCAATATAATAGCTCGCTGGGGCGGAACCTGCGGACGCTGGGATATTGCATAGGAGTTTTTTATGAGCGAAAATTTATCCGCGTATGCTAATTACGAGCTGGGTGAAGCATTTTTTGAAATAATCAATAAAATGGTAGTTCGTGACGGTATTCCGTTTCCGCGTATAGGTGATTTTGAAATAGTTTCGCCTAATTGGCGCAAACTTGCGGATAAAAAAGACAAAACTCCGGATGAGATTAAAAAGATTGATGATGATTACAAAATGGAAATCCGCGACCTTGCGGATTCATGCATGGTTTATATGGGCGCAAAAACCAATAACAAAACTTATAAATTTACCCTTGAAGATTACAAAAATTTTCTTTCAGCAACAAATGTCGATAAATCCGCAATTCCGAATGACAAAACCGAACTTGAAAATTACAATAAAAAAATTGAAATTCAGTTTAAAAAAATTGCAAACCATGGTGAAGAAGCAGGCGACAATTTGATTGATAACAAGGATTTTGCGGCATTTATATATGCACTGGATATGAAAAGCGAGCGGGATGAAAACAATAATTTCAAAGGCTTTATTCTGAACGGCAAAATTACCCCGATGGATTACGCAATTGCGTACAGGGAGCTTAAAGAAGATACGGACAATATGATTTCTTATAAACTCCGGCAGGCTTATAAATATCTGTTCGGGTAATTTTGTGCTAAACTGTTTTTATGGAAGATTTAACGGATTCTATTAAAAATTTGCGCGCAAAATACAGGGAAATTTTCAAAACCTCCGCAAAAGAAATTGAAAAACGCATAGATGAATTGAAACCTGCAGGCGTCGGAGATGTTTTTGATCAATATCCCCCAAAATCAGCCGGTGCACTCTGGCAAACTTCAGTTCTCAAGATGTTTGACGAAGATATTTGCCGTGAAATTTACAGAAAGTGGTCGGAAATTCTTGCCTACCGCAGAGAATTTTCCTGCACGGGCTGCGGAACCTGCTGCCGTCTGGCATGCAGTGAGTTTTCGCCTCAAGAATTAAAAATTAAGGCGGAACACGGCGATAATTTTGCAACGCAATTTTTGAGTGCTTTTGTTCCGTATGCGTCAAAGGAAGATGCACGAAGAGTTTATCCCGAATACATCACTATGCTTGAAGAAAATAAAGAAGATGAGGTATATTTTTATCATTGTCCGAAACTCAATGAGTGCAGCAGATGTACGGATTACGAAAACCGTCCGCAAATCTGCCGCGATTTTCCCGATAATCCGCTTGCCCTTTTGCCGAAATCCTGCGGGTTTAACGCGTGGAAGCAGGAGGTCGAGCCTGTCGCATTGATGCTTCATTCCATGCTCGAAATCGTTGAATATTATAAGGCGCACATACCTTTGAGGAACTAAATTATGCAAATTTTAACAGGTTTAAGTCAAAAAGAAATAGAAAAAATAACTGATGAGCTTCATCAGTCAAAGTTCCGCGCGCGTCAGATTCACAACTGGATTTACTTAAAATCCGCCAAATCTATTGACGAT
The DNA here is from genome assembly GCA_944326625.1 of Candidatus Gastranaerophilales bacterium. GTDB lineage: Bacteria > Cyanobacteriota > Vampirovibrionia > Gastranaerophilales > Gastranaerophilaceae > SIG32. The sequence goes on from CALVER010000117.1 coordinate 4,547, forward strand.
ATGACGGATTTGTCAAAAGATTTCCGCGAAGATTTGAAAAAAATCGCAAAAGTTTCGGATGTAAAGATTAAAATTAAGCAGGAAAGCTCCGACGGGACTTTGAAATATCTGCTTGAATATCCTGACGGCGAGTGTGTGGAAACAGTTTTAATGCGTTTTGATAACAGAGCAAATTTGACGGCATGTGTGAGTTCTCAGGTCGGGTGTGCCGTTAATTGTTCGTTTTGCGCAACAGGAAAACGCGGGTTTATAAGGAATTTGAATTATAAAGAAATAATCGAGCAGGTTTTGACTATTCAAAGAGATACGGGGCTTAAGGTTACAAACGTTGTTTTTATGGGGCAGGGCGAGCCGCTTTTGAATCTTGATAACGTTTTGAAGGCAATGGAAATTTTTAACGAAAGCTTACAAATCGGGCAAAGACGTCTGACTGTTTCCACAAGCGGTATAATTCCGGGGATTAACAGACTGGCGGAATTGGATATGCAGTCCACGCTTGCGCTTTCTTTGCACGCGCCAAACCATGAATTGCGTAAAAAATTAATGCAGATTGAAGAAAAATATAACCTGCGGGATTTGAAAATTGCTTTGAAAAATTACGTTGAAAAAACAGGCAGAAG
>CALVER010000118.1 GCA_944326625.1 Candidatus Gastranaerophilales bacterium
ATGTCAAAACAATGTGAAATTTGCGGTAAAAAACCGATTAAAGCAGCGAAATTAACATTTTCGCATAAACAAATTGTACATACTCAAGAACCTAATTTGCAATCAGTAAAAGCCGTTGTTAACGGTCAAACTAAAAGAATTAAAGTTTGTACATCATGCCTCAGAGCAGGTAAAGTACAAAAAGCTATATAAGAGTATTGGCAAATATTGTAAAAAAGCCCTTTTTAGGGCTTTTTTTGTACCAAAATTTAGATTTTTAATATTATATTAAGCGATGTAACAAGAAATTACTTAAATTATTTGTCTTTTTTCTACAAATTTAATAAAATATAAGTGGGGAAAATTTGAGGGATATGAAAAAAAATGGAAGACACAGGAGCTAAAACTTTATCACCGCAGCAAGTGAGAAATATTCTTAATGCTGATAACAAGGAAATTGTAGACCTTTGCAAACGGGCGTCTATTCTGCCTAAGAAAAATGCAAAAGGCCAAACATACTTTTCTTATGACGAAGTTAAACATTTGAGAGATATTCAGGCTCAAAAAACAATGTCATATCCTGTTGAAAAAAGCACATCTGCGGTTGCAAATATTTTGACATCCATAAGAAATATGGAAACGACTCTCAGCGACAAAATTTCAAAAGTTATTGACGAAAAACTTGAAGGCATGGATGAAGTCGTTGTGGAACTTATCCGCTGCAAAACCGATAACGAAACCCTGAAACAAAAAATTATTGATTTAAATAAAGAAGTTTATCAATTAAAAAATGATTTAAACAGTTATAAACACGTAGGTTTGGGCTTATATAAGAAAAAAGAACGCCACGTATGGGAATAGAGGAATAAATAATGGCCGTAAAAGAAGAATTAACAACTAATGTAGACGAAAGAAACAAAGCGCTTAAACTAGCCATCGAAAAAATTGAAAAAGATTTTGGTAAAGGTTCAATAATGAAGCTCGGAGATAAAGCAACAGTAAATGTTGATGCAATTCCGACAGGGGCTTTGGCACTTGATATTGCGCTCGGTATCGGCGGAATTCCGCGCGGACGTATTATAGAGATTTACGGCCCTGAAAGCTCAGGTAAAACAACACTTGCACAGCATATCGTTGCAGAATGCCAAAAACGCGGCGGCATTGCTGCATTTGTTGACGCAGAACACGCTCTTGATCCTGAATATGCAAAAAATTTAGGCGTTCAAATTGATGATTTGTTAATTTCACAGCCCGATACAGGTGAACAGGCTCTTGATATTACGGAAGAACTTGTAAGATCCGGTGCGGTTGACGTTGTGGTTGTGGATTCTGTTGCAGCTCTTGTTCCGAAAGCCGAAATTGAAGGCTCTATGGAAGATCAGCAAATGGGTTTGCAGGCTCGTTTGATGTCAAAAGCTTTGAGAAAACTCACAGGTATTATCGGAAAAACAAATACAACCGTTATCTTCATTAACCAGCTTCGTATGAAAATCGGCGTTATGTACGGCAATCCGGAAACAACAACCGGCGGAAACGCTTTGAAATATTACGCAAGCGTTCGTATGGAAATTAAACGCGTTGAAGGTTTGAAAGGCGAAGACGGCGACGTCGGAAACCACGTCAGAGTAAGAGTTGTAAAAAATAAAGTTGCGCCTCCTTTCAGAACTGCTGAATTTGATATTATTTTCGGCAAAGGTATTTGCAAAATCGGCAATATTCTTGATGTTGCGGTTAACCTTGATATTGTCAAAAAAGCAGGCGCATGGTTCAGTTATAACGATGAAAAATTAGGACAGGGCCGAGACAAAGCAAAAGAATATCTTGCTGCAAATCCCGATATCCTTGCTGAAATCGAAAAACTTGTCAGAGAAAAGCTTTCACAGCAATAAAATATTTGTAAACAAATGTAAAGCTAAATCCGTATAATTAGCAAGTATTTTTGTGTTTGTTTTTAGTATAATCATAATTATAGGAGGCATCTGACATGCAAGTTAACGCTATAAATTCTTTCAGCAATGTTCATTTTGAAGGCAGAAAAGGAAAAAAAGCCGAAAAGAAAAATTCTGAAATTCAACAGGCACAACCCTCAAATCGTTTTATGAGCAAATTATCAGGACCGGTTGCAGCGGCATTATTTTTAGTTCCTGCCGCAACACTTCCGACATCTTGCGACAAAATTGAAATAAGCGCAACTGCAGGCGTTGAAATACCTTATTACCCGCCATGCCCGCCGGAAGAAGATAAAGAACCTGAAATTGACTGGGCAGTTCAGGATTCACTTCTCACATGGGGAAATGAATATCTGGCAATACCTATAGAAGGTCTGGACGGCGACAAAACCGACAAAGCTTTAAAATATGCAGAAGGCAAAAGACAATGGAACTTTAATAACCCTGAATACATTGAATTAAATCTTCCGTTATCAAATAAATACGAAACACGTTACGACCATGTAATCGGTGATGACATAAAAAATGACATAAGAATTACAAGAGTTAACCCGGGCGAAGTTACTATTGTAAAACAAGACGGTACAATGCGCGATGACATAGGCGGCTTGATGTTTAATGAAGACGGCGTTAAAACATTTGCACATTCAAACGGAAAAGATTCAATTTATGTTTATCCGAAAGCAACTTCCGGCGACTACGAAGGCAAATATGTAGAAAGAGGAATAGTCGGCAGAGGCTATCTGGACAAAGATCAATTTGGTGAAAACGTCTTATTAGTAGGCTTCTTATCACCGGGAACCTCTGAATATCCGCCGACAGAAGATCACTATATCGAAGTCAAAGGAAATGCGATTACCAAAGATGAAATTGTTGATTTGTTAAATGATGAAACAACCAAATCTGACGAAGAAGAATAAATAATAAAAAGCACCTTTTAAAAGGTGCTTTTTTATTAATGAATCTGAAAAACACACTTTGTGCAATGAGCCTTTGGATGCAAGACAAGATTATCTTCCAAATCGTACATCCGCTCAATTTTTGTCACAAGAGGCGCGCCGCATTTAGGGCATTTAAGTCCGCCCGCACCGTTTAAAATCAAATCTTTAAGGCTTTCAATAATCTGCAGCGACACAAAATCATTTCTAAAATCCTTTTCCAGTCTCCTTATTTCTTCCGGATGACATTTAAGCCCTTTAGCGAGATTTTGTCTTACGGTCACTGATAAAAATAATTCTTTTCCGGCTTCAATATCCTCAATCAAAGCTAAATCAAGGTTTGACCGTGATGCCAAACCCTTTGGTGAAAGCCCTAAATCGTCTCTTTTTTCCTGTACAAATTGTGCTAAAGTTTTTTTCATAACAGAATTATAGCATAAAAAAGAGCCCCGAAGGGCTCTTTTTAATTAATATTGGCATCTGCATTTGCTCCTGCCTCAAATTGGGCAAGATATCTGAATGTTTCATCAGCATTTTTATATGCGGTATCAAGATTTCCTTCTTTTTCTGTATAATACTCTTTAGCTGTATCATAAGAACTATCCAGATTTTGATCTTTTTCATTATAGTAACCGGTCGCATCATTATATGACGTATTCAAATTGCCTTCTTTTTCTTTGTAGTAATTATCAGCATCAATTGCGCCCTGTGTATCAAATGTCGTCATAGTGCTTGCATAATTTTGCAAGGTTGTACCGTTTTCTCTGTCAATAAAACCTATATCAGTATTCATACCCATGAAGTTAGACATTATATACTGTTCTTTAAAAACATCTGAGCCGGCTTCTTTTATATAGACCACGACACCATCATATAAGTTGTAATCAGCACCGGGTTCATCCCATTGAGACTGCAAATCGAATTTTTGTTCCTTCTGCATATAAATTTCATCGCCGTTGGCATTTTTGATAATGATACCGTTTTGTGCATTAGATATAGTCTTACCGTTCACTTCAAGTTGTAATGTACCGGCAGCAGCTTGTTCTGTTTTACCTTCAAATTCATAGTTGAAAATTTCACCGCTGCCCATAGGATCTGTATGAGCGAAATTACCTTTAACTGTAGGATTGCCAGCGGTAATATCTTTAAGATCCGCAGGTGTAACAATATTCATACTAAATGTAGGAACATCTTTTCCGTCATAAGACCCCACAAGCGCTGTTTCAAGCCCCATAGAAATTTTAGTAGAACCTTGTTCAGGTTGTGTCAAACCTACACTTGACAACATTGAAGATAATTGATAAGTTGTACCGTTTGGATCCAATCTGACATCATCACCGACAGTGTGTGTCAAACCGTTATCAAATGCAACCTGAGCTTTTTCACCCGCAATTTGGAAATTATACGTTATACCGTCCTGTGTTGCAAGTTCATCTCCAATCATATCTATATATTTTACGACATCACTGCCTGTAAGATCTTTTTTCGGCTCAACCGGAAGCGTGAAATTATCTTCGTCATTACCGAATACAATTTCTGCTTTGTCACCGTTAGCCCTGAAATTATAATCTATATTATCAGCCGTATTAAATTCATCTCCGATAATATTGATATAATCAACAACGTCTTTACCGTTAAGTTCCCTTCCTGGATCAACCGGAAGCGCAATATTATTTTTGTCATCACCAAATACAACTTCTGCTTTATCTTCATTAACCCTGAAATTATAGTCTATATTATCAGGAGTATTAAACTCATCTCCGATAATATTGATATAATCAACTATATTTTTAGCAGTTAAATCTTCAACAGGATTGATATAAAGTTTAAAATCATTACCGAAATCAATATATGGCTTGACTGCATCCGTTGCAGGATCATAATCATAAGCATAATCAAATTCTATACCGTCAGTGGTTTGTTTTATAATTGGTGTTTCTTCACCTGTGTTTACATTTACAATCTTGTCATTACTGTTCAAATAATCTACCACATAATCCGCGGCATCTTTATTTAAAAATACGACTTCCGCCGTAGCATTTCCGTCATCTTTTGGTGGCAACTCAGGCGGAAGCTCCGGAGTAAAGTCCTCTTTTGAACAA
>CALVER010000119.1 GCA_944326625.1 Candidatus Gastranaerophilales bacterium
GCGGTGGAGGAAAGTTCAAGATAAGAATAAACACAACCTCCCTTTTTAAGGGAGGGGGACCGCGAAAGCGGTGGAGGGATAATGTATCATCATAACAAAAGATTAACACCTTATGCAAAACAACTCAGAAAAAATATGACGTACGAAGAATCCAAATTATGGTATAACTTTTTGCGTACATATAACGTCCGCTTTCTAAGACAAAAGGTTATTGAAAATTATATCGTCGATTTCTATTGCGCAAAAGCTTCACTTATAGTTGAAATCGACGGCGGGCAGCATTATGAAAATAATGCCATGGAAAAAGACGGCTTACGGGATAAAGTATTGGAAGGTTTCGGGTATAAAGTTTTGAGGTTTACGAATTTAGATGTGAAAAATAATTTTGAAGGAGTTTGTGGTGTTATTGATGAGGCTGTGAAAAGTCGAATTGAATCTCCCATTCCCCCTTAACAATAGGGTGGTAGGGAATCCCCCCTTAATCCCCCCTTTACAAGGGGGGTGTATGTTGAAAATTAATTAGCGGGTTATTTTTTCTGTGCTACTCCCGGTGCATCTTTTACAACAAATGGTCTTACAAATGCCCAGGTGCCGTATAAGCAGGTCAAAACTCCCGCAATATTTAAGGGGTAACTCAGCCATTTTTTATTCTTGGCAAGTCCGCCGAGCGCGGTTAGGGTGGTTCCCGCCATAAATCCTAAATATCCTTTGAAAATAGTCCGCGGCACTACAACAGTATCATTCATATCCGCTGCATTTTTCGTGTGAGTAATAAATTTGTCCGTAAATTTTTGTCCGCTGTTGTCGCCAAAACGTACATTTGAGTTTATTTTTTGTACCTGCATACTTTCTCCTTTTTCATATAATAACTGAACAAGAAAAAATTTGCTATAATTAACAATTTTTTAATATTTCAACAGGCTTAAACCTATTGATTAGTTTTTGTGTTGGTGATATAAATTACATGTAATTAAAATAAGAAGGAGTAAAATCTTATGGTAAAAGTAGCAATTAACGGATTCGGAAGAATCGGACGTAACACATTGAGAGCAGCAATCAGAGAAGGTATCTTTGATAAAATTGATTACGTTGCAATCAATGACCCTGGTTTGAAACCGGCTGAAGCTGCACTTCTTTTCAAACATGACTCTGTAATGGGTAAATTTGACGGTACAGTTGAAGCTTATGAAGAAGGCATTATCGTTAACGGTAAAAAAATTAAATTCTTTGCGGAAAAAGATCCCGCACAGTTGCCCTGGAAAGATTTGGGTGTAGAAGTTGTTGTTGAATCAACAGGTTTCTTCACAGATGCTGAAAAAGCTAAAGCTCACATCACAGCAGGCGCTAAAAAAGTTATTATTTCAGCTCCGGCTACAAACGAAGATATTACAATTGTTTTGGGCGTAAACGATAAAGAATACGATCCTGCAAAACACAACGTAATTTCTATGGCTTCTTGCACAACTAACTGCTTGGCACCGGTTGCTAAAGTTATTGATGAAAAATTCGGTATCGTTAAAGGTTTGATGACAACAGTTCACTCATACACAGGCGACCAGAGAATTTTGGATGCAGGTCACAAAGATCCGCGTCGTGCAAGAGCTGGCGCTCTTAACATCGTTCCTACCAAAACAGGTGCTGCAAAAGCTGTTGCTCTTGTTTTGCCTCAATTGAAAGGTAAATTGGACGGTTTCGCTATGAGAGTTCCGACTCCTGACGTATCACTTGTTGACGTTGTATTTGAACTTTCTAAAGACGTTACTGTTGAAGAAGTTAACGCTGCATTAAAAGAAGGCGCTGACGGACACGTTCTTTGCTATACCGAAGAACCGTTGGTATCTTCTGACTACATCGGTACTTCTCAATCATCAACTGTTGACGCTTTATTAACACGTGTAATGGGCGGCAATCAGGTTAAAATCATTTCTTGGTACGATAACGAAATGGGTTATTCTACAAGATTGGCTGAAACTACTTTGATGGTTGCCAGCAAATTATAATTAGTTATAATTTAAACAAAATGAGCCGGAAAATTATTTTCGGCTCATTTTTTATGCCTTTTCGGGTAATTTAATACGTAACAATTTTTGTTAAACTGCTTTTGAAAGGCAGGTTAGATATGTATATATTAAAATTAATTGCCTATATTTTAGTTATAATAGGCGCATTAAACTGGGGTCTGGTCGGATTTTTCGGGTTTGATCTTGTGGCTTCAATTTTCGGAGATTTAACGCTTGTGTCAAGAATTGTCTACTCATTAGTCGGTATTGCCGCAATCGTATACCTTCTTATGTCATATCGTGATATTTCCGACAGATATTAAAGAGTTTTGAAAAATTTTTCATTTGCTTTTAGTGTGTTTTCGGTGGCAAGTACGGAATATGTCGGCTTGCCGCTGAAAATATAATTTGCAGCGTTATAAATATCGTCAACGGTTATGGTATCTATAATTTTTAAAAGTTCATTATCAGCCAGTGGCCCGTTAAAATCAGTTATATTGGCAGATAAAGAATCATTTTTACCTGCTGTTGTTTCAGTATCGGTTAAAATCATATTTTTAAAGTTAAGCTTGGCGTTATTGAGTTCTTCTTCCGTAACTTTTTCAGTCATAATTTTTTTAATATGCTGATTAAAACCGTTAATGGATTTTTGAACATTATCAAAGCTTAGTTCACCGGTTTCTTTATTTTCAGTGGTTGTTCCTATATAAAGCTTAAACAGACCCGCATTATCATAGTATCGCACTGAAGAGTTTACGCGGTACGCAAGCTGTTGTTTTTCACGTAAATCGTTGAATAATCTGGAAGATGCATTCCCGCCCAGAATTATATTTAAAAGTTGAATTGCTGCGGTGTCTTTCAAATTGTCATTTGTTTTAAATTTAAATGCTTCGACGATTTCTGCCTGATTTTTGTCATGAACATCAGTCAGAACTTTTGTTTGTGCAACCGGATTTTTGAATACTTCATCCAAAAACGGCTTTGCAGGCTGAACTTTTGGAAGTTCGTTGATTTCTTTAAAGAAAATATTGCTTAATTCCGGTTTTTTGCTAAATGGCGCGGAAATGGTTATATGCCCCTGTGCTGTGCTTAAAATATGATTATACAGGTCTTTTACGTCATCTAAAGTTACACTGTCAAGACTTTCAAGAATATCTTCTTTTGTGTAACTTATCGGAAGCCCGTCAAAAAGCTCTTTGTATAATTTGTCATTAACATTTTTTTCGCGTTTTGACATGTATTCTCTAATGTCGCGTTTAACAAAGTCAAGTGTTTCTTCTGTGAACCTTGGATTTTGTAAGACTTCTTTTGCGTCTTTTAAAGCCTTTTCCGTATCATCAGCTGAAAATAAGGATGATGCAGTGATTGTGGATTTTCCTGAACCGAAAATCATTGTAATACCGTTTTTTTGCAGATCATTATTGTATTCGTAATCGTCACGGAATTTTGAACCTTCATCTAAAATCCCCTGTAAAGCATAGAGCACCGCAGGCTTTATATCTTTTGGAATTTCTGTATTGAATTCTATTTGAAAAGCTGCATTGTTTGTTTTTATATCGTTTGTAACAACATCAAAATTATTTGGCAAAATATATCTGTGGACATTTTTAGGGTTAACAGCCTGTTTTTCAAGATTGCCGCTGAATGAAATTGAGCTGTTATAGTTGTTTATTATTGAATTTTTGTTAGCAGCTTGAGGATGTAAGACTGTAATAGCTGTTTTATTCAAGTCCATAAACTGTTTTGCAGCATTTACAATGTCGTCTTTGGTCATGGTGTTGACAATTTTTTCAAAATCCGTTACGTAATCAAGGCTTCCGTCAAGCATACTTCCGCCTATAAAGTCATTTAGTGAAAATGATCTTTCAAATATATGGGAATATCCTTTAAGCATGGATTTTTTAATAATCTGCATTTCTTCATCCGTCGGAGGATTTGTGATTACAGAATGTATTTGTTCAAAAATTGTTTTTAAAACCTTTTCGCAATTTTGTTCCGTGGTTTCGGCCGAAAGCAGAATTGCTCTGTTTGCATCCGGCTGTGAGCTGATTTTTTCCTGAATTATACCAGCAAAAGTATTCAAATCTTTTAATTTTTTGTCAATTCTTCCTGTTTTGTCGGCAGTTAAAAGATTTGCAAGTGCTTTTGCATAAATTTGTGATTTAGTGTCATTATTTTGCGGTCCGTTAAATCCGAGCATTATATGGGTTGCGGTTGTTTTACCTGAGATTAAATCCTGACGGACTGTATTTTCAAGCGGTTTCAAGTCTTCAAATTTACGAGAATGTGAAATTTTATTGGGGGCGGAAAAATATTTCGCAACAAGCTCTATGGCGTTTTCCGGCGTAACTTCGCCAGTTATTACGGTTACCATATTAGCCGGATAATAATTGTTTCGGTAATAATCCAAAACGTCATCTCTTGTTAAATTGGTTATATTGTCTGTTGTGCCGCCTATTAAATCTTTTGAAGAACTTTTTATATTGTATAATTGTTTCAAAGTTTCATTTGTGACTATGTTTTCAGGATCTCCCAAAATCATGTTGATTTCGGAATTTACAATACCTTTTTCTTTTTCCAGCATATTAAGTGCAAATCGAGGGGTCTCAAGCATTGAGGCGTGGATTTTTATTTTCTTTTCCAAATCCGTGTCATTTAAAAGGTTTGAACTTATGTAGTAATTTGTTTCGGCAAAGCCTGTGGCTGCATTGGTTTCCGCCCCCATTTTATTAACCTTTTGGAAAAATTCTCCTGCGCCAAGTCCGTCAGAACCGTTGAAAAGATTATGTTCAATGTAGTGGCTGATTCCGCGAAGGTTGTCAGGCTCATTCATTGAGCCTGTGTTGACATAAGTTTTTAGAACGGTTTCGCCTTCTTTTGGAATAATTACAACACGCTGCCCGTTTGCAAG
>CALVER010000120.1 GCA_944326625.1 Candidatus Gastranaerophilales bacterium
ACACAAAACTTACATAAAAATTAACAAAAATAAAAGAACCTTCCGGTTCTTAACAAAAATTTACAAAAAATTACGCGCGGAGGGATTCGAACCCCCGACCTTTTGGTTCGTAGCCAAACGCTCTATCCAACTGAGCTACGCACGCATATCGGCAACTTCAATTCTATACAAAAAAAACTTTTTTTTCAAGTTTTATTTAAAAATTTAAAAACAGGAGATATTATGAATTTGACACCTTGCAATATGTGTTAAGCTATAAATGAAAGGAGTTAAGAAAAAATGTTTAAATTAACCGAGCGTGAAAAAGAAATCTTAAATTTGATGACCAAAGGTTTGAACAACACCGCAATAGGCAAGGTACTCGGCATAAGTAAACATACTGCAAAATCACACGTATGCACCGTAATCAGAAAATTACAATCCGTCAGCCGCAGCGAAGCTACCTTTTGGGCAGGTAAATACAATTTATTCTAAAATATTGTTACAATTTGATTGTATTAAAAAATATAGCTATAATAATATTTGAGAAATTTTAAAATGAAAAAAATTTTAATTACTTTAATAATATTATTTATATCTATATTTACTCACAGTGTATTTGCCCAGGATATATTTAAGATAACAGGGGCGAACTTTGACACATCAAATTCAATGATAGTATTAAATATTCCGGACGAATCTTCTAAACCCGTTCTGGATGAGATTAAGGTTGTCAAAATGGAAAACCCGTCAAGGGCATATTTTGATATACCTGACTCCATACTTACAATCCCGAAACAAAATTGGAAATTTAATACTAAAGGGATTACGGAAATTAAAATAAATCAATTTACCACAAATCCGAATGTAGTCCGTGTGGTAATCTATTACGACGATGACTTTAATCCGTCCAACCTCAAATTTGTCCGGATAAAAAACAATATAATTATAAAGCTGAAAAATACATCCTGGCAGGATGAATATTTTCACAGAACCTACCGTGACGAACATTCTTCCGCAAGCGATTTTTATGAATATTTAACTGTTGAAATCCCTGATGAAACACCCTCAATTACAACTCAAATTCAACAGGCCTTTAACACGACAACACAACAAACCCCGAAAATGGATACCCCGAGCCTTATTAAAAAAGATTTAAAATTAAACACAAAATATTACATAAGCCAAATAACCCCTAGGCCAAACGGAGTTTTATTGAGCGGCTTTGGTTCCGTTACAATTGAAAAGCCTATGGTTTTGCAAAACCCTTTGAGAATTGTCTATGATATCCCGAACACTCTTGTTAACCGCGAAATAAGAAATTCAGAATATCAAATTAATGAAACCGACACTGCAAAAATAGGACAATTTGAAGTTAATAAAGCCCGTATCGTAATTACAACACCGAATGTTACAAAATACATTCCGGTATATTCAACGGACAACCAGTCTTTATTGATTGCAAATTCAGACAAATTAGACCATAAATCGCTTTTTTCCAATACAAGCGACATAATTTCATACAATTCCGAAAAAAACAATTCCCAGACAAGCGCCATGATATTATCCTTTAATCATCCTATAGTTCACGGAATTGACAGGACAAACCAGAGGTTAATCTTATACTTATATAATGTAGCAAGGTACAATGAAGATACCTTTAATGAAACCTTTAAAAACACATATTTTGCAAGCAGTAATATAGAACTTCTGCCGGGAGTAGGTATGAAACTTACAATCCCGACTGAACCCGATACTTTCATTAACACATATTTAGGCGCAGACAGCAAAACCTTGAAAGTTCAGGTAACAACACCCAAAAAGACAAAGCCGCCGTTCATTTCACAAAGCTCAGGCATCAAAAAAATCGTAATAGATCCCGGCCACGGCGGAAGTGATGTCGGCGCGATAAGAGGCGATATTACCGAAAAAGAAATCACTCTTGATGTGTCAAAACGTGTTTGCGCGCTGCTTGAGAAAAAAGGCTACAAAGTAGAAATGACACGCGACACTGATAAAACCGTGTCCCTTCAGGACAGAGTTGCTTTCAGTGAAAGCGAGCATCCGGATATTTTTGTAAGTATTCACGTAAATTCGAGTGAAAAACCGGAAATAACAGGCATAGAAACACATTATTACAGGCAGGAAAGCTTATCGCTTGCCCAAACCGTACATGCGGCGCTTGCAAGCAATATTAAAACCAAAAACCGCGGATTGTTCAAATCAAAATTTTATGTTATAAATCATACAACAGCCCCCGCAATATTAGTCGAAATAGGATTTATCTCTAATGACGGGGAAAGAGCAGAGCTTGTAAGCGATAAACGTAAACAGGCAACCGCAAAAGCCATTGCGGAAGGAGTAGAAAATTATTTCAAAGAAAATAAATAATCAACCAATAGCATTTTTTGATTCCGGTGTCGGCGGTTTAACAGTCTATGAAAAGTTAAAAAAACTTATGCCGGACGAAAATTATATCTATTTCGGCGATACAAAACACATGCCCTACGGCGAAAAAACAAAAGAAGAATTGCTTGAATATGCCTACAAAATCTTTGATTTTTTCATAAAAAAAGACGCCAAAGTGGTTGTTATGGCTTGCAATACAACATCTTCCGTCATTTATGACACAATAAAAAACAAATACAATTTAAAAATTTATCCGATAATCCAATCCGCCGCAAGCATAATCGCAAAACTGCCGGTTCAAAAAATAGGCGTTTTTGCAACACATGCGACAGTAAATTCAAACGTTTACAAAAAAGAAATTCAAAAATATAACCCCGAAATGGAAGTTATACAAATTGCCTGCCCCGAATGGGTTCGGATAGTGGAAGATAACACACTCAACCAGCCGCAGAGCATTATTCAGGTAAAAAACAAACTCGACGAAATGCTTGAATTTAATCCTGAAAAAATTATTCTCGGCTGCACACATTATCCGTATTTGATTGATATATTAACAAAATTTGCGCCAAAAGAGATATTTATTGACCCGTCAATTTATTTTGCGGAATTTATAAAAGACGACTTGATAAAAAATAACCTGGCTGAAAAATCAGACGGCACGGAAGAAATTTATGTCAGCTCGAATCCGGAAGCTTTTCGAATCTCAGCTGAAATGTTTTACAAAATAAAAAATTCCCCTGTTTTAAAGACTTTTGACTAATTCAAGACACTTTTCATACGTTTGAACAACAATAATTTTGTCTGATTTATGCAAATTTTCGTTTGTAATATTCAAAACCGTGGTATTTTCTTTAACTGCAAAAACAGGGATATTATGCTTTATTGCCTCGTAAACGGGGACAGATCCCAAAGCATCATAAGGCATTACAAGATAATCCAGCTGTGACACGGAAATATCACCGCCAATCAACGGAGCATTTAAAAGCCCGAGCAAAATACACGGCAAAAAAGTCGGCGTAATATATTCGGAAGCCGCTTTCGGATTCACTATATCAGATGATATAGAATAGTCTGCAAAAGCAGGCGAATGCGCGCAGGGAACTTTTAACTCTTTTGAAATATAATGCGACAAAATAGCCTCAACCCCGCCCACGGGATCTGCCCCCGAACCGTTTGCATAATCCGGATTATCATCTTCCGGATCATCAAACATACAAACAAGCGCAATTGCATCCGCACCTTGTGCTAAAAGTTTTTTGGCAGACGATTTAAGCGTTTCAATATTTTTAACTTTTCCGACCGAGGTGCCGAAATCCGTCATAAAAAATTCCACCCCGACCTCTTCCGTTGTAATATCATAAGCGATTACATCAACGCCATAAACGGTTTTGACGGCATTCATCGTATTCATATGGATATTCAAAACCTCATGAGGGATACTTTTGTCAAAAACAATACCTATTTTATTGTTTTTTGAAGGCTTCAAGTTAATTTCACCCTTAAAAAAGCTGTTTAAAGTGTAGCCTTCGACATAAAACATGTTATCAGTAATCCCTGAAAACCCGCCTGCATTAACGACATTCGGGTTAACAATAAGCCTTGAAACATCCGCAAATTTTCTTGCCCAAACACTTGCATCACCGGCATAACCGCCTACAGCCGCGCCTATTCCCGTAGGTACAATAAAAGCTCCGAATTTTTCACCTGTTTTTAACATATTAATATAATACTACAAACTAAAACCACGGATAATCGTCCGGAATTTTCCAATTATTCAGTTGAATAAGTTTTGCACAATATGCTCTTTCGTAAGTAGTATCGTCATTATAACAACCATAATTTGCATGATCTTTCAAAGCATCAATAGTTCCGTCCCATTGTTCATCATATGTATGTAAAGAGTCAGTTTCTCCCGGAGTAAATCTGAATGAAAAAAATGCAGTTCCGGCACCTGATCTGTCACGATCCGTAATGTTGTTATCATTATATTCAACCGATTTAAAATCTTTAGCATCAGGATAAAAAGTCCAGCTCATTCGCCCAACAAGCAGCAAACTGCCGTCGCTTAAATACACACGGGTAGTACCGTCCCGATCGTGATCATCTTTTTCAACTTTTATAGTTTTTATATATGGTGCAAAGTATTTATTAAACCATTCATAAGAATTACTTTTTACACCGGTAACATTTTCATCAGGTACAACTTGATCTTCACCATCATGTTCCCACATTAATGAAATAGGCTCCCAAGTTGAAACCGCACCGTTTTCTATCTCAGATAACTTTACAGCTTGATTCATTATACTGTAGAACTTGCTTAACCTTGACTCAACAATTTTCTTTTTATAAGAAGTCATCAATGTTGGTATAGTCATTGCAGCAACAATTCCGATTATGCCGAGGGTTATCAAGACTTCCGCCAGAGTAAACGCGACACGACGAATGTTGTCTGACATGTCTACGTGCGTAGCACCGGCTTTCTTTTTAAAGTCGTTAAGACG